>PHEC01000154.1:0-2887 GCA_002841115.1 Alphaproteobacteria bacterium HGW-Alphaproteobacteria-6
TATACCGTCACCCGGGGGGAGAGGGATCGCGATGCGCGGGGCCGAGATTGCACGCCACACCGGCCGGATCGAGGCGGCGCTGGCCGAAGGGGCGGCGGCGCGCTCGGCGCTGGTCGCATCCTGGAGCCGCTCGGCCCGGCTGCACGGGCTCGACGCCGCGCGCCCGCTGAAACCCGCGCGCCTCACCGAGGCCGAGTTTCGCGCCGCGCGCGACCGGATGGGGCCGCTGGTCGCCGCCGCCGCCCCGATCCTCGACGGGCTTTTCCGGGCGGTCGGCGGGGTCGGTTGCTGCGTGCTCCTCGCCGACCGCGACGGCGTGCCGCTGGAACGGCGCGGATCGCGCGGCGACGATCCGGCCTTTGCCGACTGGGGGCTGTGGACCGGGGCGCTGTGGTCCGAGGCCGCGCAGGGCACCAACGGCATCGGCACCTGCCTGGCCGAGGGGCGGGCGGTGACGATCCACCGCGATCAGCATTTCCTTGCCCGCAATACCGCGCTCAGCTGCATGACCGCGCCGATCTTCGACCATGACGGCAGCCTCGCCGGCGCGCTCGATGTCTCATCTGCAATGCCCGAGGTGACCGAAGCGGTGGCGGCGCTGATCGCCCATTCGGTCGCCGAATCCGCCCGCCGGATCGAGGCCGAGGCCTTCCGCCTCGCCTTCCCGAAGGCGCGTTTCCTGCTGGTGCCGGGGGCCGAGGGCAATGCCGCGGCGCTGCTGGCGGTCGATGGCGACGACCTGGTGATCGGCGCCAGCCGGGTGGCGCGCCAGGTTCTGGGGATCACCGGCGATCTGGCGGCGGCGCCGCGCCCGGTCGCCGACCTGCCGGCAATCCGCACCACCGCGACCGGCGCCACGCCGCCACCCGAAACCCCGCCCGAGACGCTGGCCGATGGCGAGCGGGCGGTGATGATGCGGGCGCTGGCGCGAGCGGGCGGCAATGTCTCGGCTGCGGCCCGCGCCCTCGGGATCTCGCGCGCCACCCTGCACCGCAAGCTGGCGGCGCGGCGCGGCCAGTAGGGTTCGACATCGCCGGCCGTGCCGGGGGTAGCCCCTGTCCGCCCCTGTCCGGCCCGTGTCCTGCCCCTGTCATTCTTCGTTGCCCAAATACCCATGACCCGACCCGCCGGCCTGCGCCGGCGGCCGGGTGCCGGTAGCCGGCCGATCCGCCCTGCCACCTGTCGCAGCCTTGCGACAGGTCGGCCCCGCGACCGCGTTCACCCGGGCTGACAGGCGGCGCGCGGGCCGTGCAGGCTCTGCCCGGATGCCGCGAGGAGGCGGCATCGTGCTTTCAGGAGGACAGCATGAACAAGGTGGAATTCTTCCGCACCGCGAAGGCGCCGTTCGCGGCGCGCTATGACAACTTCATCGGCGGCAAATGGGTGGCGCCGAAGTCGGGGCGCTATTTCGACAATACCTCGCCGGTCACCGGCGAGGTGATCTGTGCCGTCGCCCGCTCGGATGCGGCCGATGTCGAGGCGGCGCTGGATGCCGCCCATGCCGCCCGCGCCGCCTGGGGGCGCCGCAGCGTCGCTGAGCGCGCGCTGATCCTCAACCGGATCGCCGACCGGATGGAAGAGAACCTCGGCCTGCTCGCCACCGCCGAGACCTGGGACAACGGCAAGCCGATCCGCGAGACGACCGCGGCCGACCTGCCGCTGGCGATCGACCATTTCCGCTATTTCGCCGGGGCGATCCGGGCCCAGGAAGGCGGCCTGTCCGAGATCGACCACGACACCGTCGCCTATCACTTCCACGAGCCGCTCGGCGTCGTCGGCCAGATCATCCCGTGGAACTTTCCGCTGCTGATGGCGGTGTGGAAACTGGCGCCGGCGCTGGCGGCGGGCAATTGCGTGGTGCTGAAGCCGGCCGAGCAGACGCCGGCCTCGATCCTGGTGCTGGTCGAGCTGATTGCCGATCTTTTGCCGGCCGGGGTGCTGAACGTGGTCAACGGCTTCGGGCTTGAAGCCGGCAAGCCGCTGGCCAGCTCGCCGCGGATCGCCAAGATCGCCTTCACCGGCGAGACCACGACCGGGCGGCTGATCATGCAATATGCCAGCCAGAACCTGATCCCGGTGACGCTCGAGCTTGGCGGCAAGTCGCCCAACATCTTCTTCGCCGATGTCGCGGCCGAGGATGACGACTTCCTCGACAAGGCGATCGAGGGCTTCGTGATGTTCGCGCTCAACCAGGGCGAGGTCTGCACCTGCCCGTCGCGGGCGCTGATCGACGAGCGGATCTATGACCGCTTCATGGAGCGGGCGCTGGCCCGGGTGGCGGCGATCACGCAAGGCGACCCGCTTGACCCGGCGACGATGATCGGCGCGCAGGCCTCGGGCGAGCAGTTGGAGAAGATCCTCAGCTACATGGACATCGGCCGCCAGGAGGGCGCCGAGGTGCTGGCCGGGGGGGCGCGGGCCAATCCCGGGCCGGGGCTCGAGGGCGGGTTCTACATGCAGCCCACCGTGCTGCGCGGCCACAACCGGATGCGGGTCTTTCAGGAGGAGATCTTCGGCCCGGTGGTGTCGGTCACCACCTTCCGCGACGCCGACGAGGCGCTGGCGATCGCCAATGACACGCTTTACGGGCTGGGCGCCGGGGTCTGGAGCCGCGATGCCAATACCTGCTACCGCTTCGGCCGCGCAATCGAGGCCGGCCGGGTCTGGACCAACTGCTATCACGCTTATCCCGCCCATGCCGCCTTTGGCGGCTACAAGCAATCGGGCATCGGCCGGGAAAACCACCGCATGATGCTCGATCACTACCAGCAGACCAAGAACATGCTGGTGAGCTACAGCCCGAAGAAGCTGGGCTTCTTCTGAGGGTTCGGCGGGGGCTGTCTGCCCCCCCCGGATTGGCGAAGAAGGCGGGGGGCTGTCTGCCCCG
>PHEC01000154.1:2912-9872 GCA_002841115.1 Alphaproteobacteria bacterium HGW-Alphaproteobacteria-6
CCCCGCCGATCGGGCGAAGAAGCCGGGGGGCTGTCTGCCCCCCGGACCCCCCGAAGGTATTTTCCAACAGAAGAAGGAGGGTATGGCGTGTCGAATGTCGAGGCGACGCCGGCGGCGCTGGCGCTTCTGGCCGAGATCGTGGCCGAGCACGGGCCGGTGATCTTTCATCAGTCGGGCGGATGTTGCGACGGGTCTTCGCCGATGTGTTATGCCCAGGGCGACTTCGCGATCGGCGATGGCGATGTGCGGCTGGGCGAGATCGGCGGGATGCCGGTCTATATGGCGCGCGGGCAATACGCGGCCTGGCGCCATACCGATCTGATCATCGATGTGGTGCCGGGGCGGGGCGGGATGTTCAGCCTCGACAACGGGCGCGAGCGACGCTTTCTGACCCGGTCGCGGATCCGGACGGTGGCGCCGGGCGAGGGTCAGGTGGCGCCCGGGCAGCCGGGCAGTTAGAGCATGCCGCGCACAAGCGGGCCCCGGTTTTGCGCTTCTCGGACAGGCGAAATCAAGAGGTTAGAGTGGGTCGCGTGAATGAGAATGAACGCGATCCGCTCTAACGCCAGTCGAAAAAGCCGCCGGGGGCTGCGGCGAGAAGCTGGCGGGCGAGGTCATGGCCGAGGTCGGCGGCATCGGCGACCGGGCCCTGCGTCTCGAGCGCGATCGCCTCGGAGCCGTCGGGGCGCAGGATCTCGGCCCTGAGCCGCAGGCCGCCGGCCTCATGGGTCGCCAGCCCGGCGATCGGGGTTTCGCACGATCCGTCGAGGGTTGCGAGGCAGGCGCGTTCGGCGGCGAGGCGTTCGCCGGTCGGGGCGTCATGGATCGCCACCAGCAGGTCCTGGGCGCGGCCGTCGGCGTCGCGCCGCTCGATGCCGATCGCGCCCTGGGCGATGGCCGGCAGCATCTCCTCGACCGCGATCGGGGCGCCGGCGAGATGGGCAAGCCCGAGCCGGTTGAGCCCGGCCATGGCAAGGAAGGTCGCCCGGGCCACGCCGTCTTGCAGTTTCTTCAGCCGGGTCTGGACGTTGCCGCGGAACTCGACGAGGTGAAGGTCGGGGCGGCGATGGGCCAGTTGCGCGCGCCGGCGCAGGCTCGAGGTGCCGACGGTGGCGCCGATCGGCAGATCGGCGATCCGCGCCAGATCGGGCGAGACGAAGGCATCGCGCACATCCTCGCGTGGCAGGTAGCAGTCGATCCGCAGGCCGGCCGGTTGCAGGGTCGGCATGTCCTTCATCGAATGGACCGCGATGTCGATGCCGCCGGCGAGCAGCGCATCCTCGATCTCGCGGGTGAAGAGGCCCTTGCCGCCGATGTCCTTCAGCGGCCGGTCCTGGATCCGGTCGCCGGTGGTCTTGATGATGACGATCTCGAAGGCGTCCTCGGGCAGCTCATGCGCGGTCATCAGGCGCCGGCGGGTCTCGAAGGCCTGGGCCAGCGCCAGGGCCGAGCCGCGGGTGCCGATCTTCAGCGGGGATCTTGCGTCGGGTCTGGACATGCCCCCGCAATACCCGCGCCGGCGCGGGCGCGCAATGGCCTGCGCGACCCGGGCGGGGGGTGCTTGACATTGCCGGCCCGGCCACGCTGATAGGGGCCAAAAGGAGCCGGACGATGAGCCACAAGACCATCCTGCGCGCGCTGGCGGGCGAGACCCTGCCAGAGCCGCCGATCTGGATGATGCGCCAGGCCGGGCGCTATCTGCCCGAATACCGGGCGACGCGCGAGAAGGCGGGCGATTTCCTGTCGCTGTGCTACACCCCCGACCTGGCCGCCGAGGTGAGCTTGCAGCCGATCCGCCGCTACGGGTTCGACGCGGCGATCCTCTTTGCCGACATCCTCTTGGTGCCGCAGGCGCTGGGCGCGGATCTGTGGTTCGAGACCGGCGAGGGGCCGCGGCTGTCGGTGATCTCGGGGCCGGGTGATCTGCGCCGGCTGAAGGGCAGGGACGATATTCATGACCGGCTGGCGCCGGTTTACGAGACGGTGCGGATTCTCGCGCGCGAATTGCCGAGTGCGGTGACGCTGATCGGGTTCGCCGGGGCGCCCTGGACGGTGGCGAGCTACATGATCGCCGGGCGCGGCACCCCCGACCAGGGTCCGGCGCATGCGTTGAAGGCGGCTGACCGGGCGACATTCGCCGCACTGATCGATCTTCTGACCGGGGCGACGATCGACTATCTCTCGGCCCAGGTCGAGGCCGGGGCCGAGGTGGTCAAGCTGTTCGACAGCTGGGCCGGGTCGCTGAAGGGCCGCGATTTCGACGATTTCGCCCTGGCCCCGGCCAAGGCGATCATCGCCGCGCTGAAGGCGCGCCATCCCGGCCTGCCGGTCATCGCCTTCCCGCGCGAGGCCGGGCCGCGCTATGCCGGTTTCGCCCGCGCCACCGGGGCCGATTGCATCGCACTCGACTCTGCGGTCTCGCCGGCCTGGGCGGCCGAGAACGTCCAGACCGATGGCTGCGTTCAGGGCAACCTTGACCCGCGCCACCTGGTCGAGGGCGGGCCGGGGCTTGAGGCCGGGGTGCGGGCGATCTGCGACGCCTTTGCCGGCGGGCCGCATATCTTCAACCTCGGCCATGGCATCACGCCTGACGCCGATCCGGCCAATGTCGAGCGGATGATCCGGGCGGTTCGGGGCTGACGGGTGCGGGGCCGCGCGCGGCCCCGCACCTTCGCCGGTTCAGGCGGTTTCCAGCGCCTCGGCCGGGGCCTCCTTGGCGCCGGTCATGAAGGCGACCGCGTCCGACATCGTGTAGTCCTGCGGCTTGACCACGCAAAGCCGCTTGCCGAGGCGGTGGATGTGGATGCGGTCGGCGACCTCGAAGACATGCGGCATGTTGTGGCTGATCAGGATGATCGGAATGCCGCGCGAGCGCACGTCGCGAATGAGATCCAGCACCCGGCGACTTTCCTTGACGCCAAGTGCCGCGGTCGGCTCGTCAAGGATCACCACCTTTGAGCCGAAGGCGGCGGCACGCGCCACCGCCACCCCCTGGCGCTGGCCGCCCGACAGCGTCTCGACCGCCTGGTTGATGTTCTGGATCGTCATCAGGCCAAGCTCGTTCAGCTTGTCGCGGGCGAATTTCTCCATCCGCGGGCGGTCGAGCTTGCGGAACACCGAGCCCATGATCCCGGGTTTGCGCAATTCGCGCCCCATGAACATGTTGTCGGCGATCGACAGCGCCGGCGACATCGCCAGCGTCTGGTAGACCGTCTCGATCCCGGCGCCGCGCGCCTCGAGCGGCGAGGAAAAGGCGACCCTTTGCCCATCGAGCCAGATCTCGCCCTCGTCGGGCACCACCGCGCCCGACACCGCCTTGATCAGCGTCGACTTGCCGGCGCCGTTGTCGCCGATCACCGCGAGGATCTCGCCGGGGTAAAGCTCGAAGTCGCAGTGGTCGAGGGCGACGACCTTGCCGTAGCGCTTGACGAGATTGCGGGCCCTGAGAAGCGGTTCCATCACGCAGCCACCTTTCTGATCCACTGGTCCACGGCGACGGCGAAGATGATCAGGACGCCGATAAGGAAGAAGGTCCATTGCGGGTCGGTGCCGACCAGGCGCAGGCCCATCTCGAACACGCCGACGATCATCGCGCCAAAGAACATGCCGATGATCGAGCCGCGCCCGCCAAAGAGCGAGATGCCGCCGATCACCACGGCGGTGATCGACTGGATATTGCCAAGCTGCCCGGTCGAGGCGGTGGGCGAGACCGAGCCGAAGCGGCCGATCATCACCCAGCCGGCGATGGCGCAGAAAAAGCCGGCCAGCGCATAGACCTGGATCAGGACGCGACCGGTCTGCACGCCGGCCAGTTCCGCCGCCTCGGCGTCGTCGCCGACGGCATAGACATGGCGCCCCCAGGCGGTGTGGCGCAGCACATAGGACATGATCGCCACCAGCGCGATCAGCAGGAACACCGCGTAGAGCACCTTGACCCCGCCGGGCTGGATCGCATTGCCCCAGAATTGCAGCGCCGGCGCGCTCTGGGCGATGTCCTGGCTGCGGATCGTCTCGTTCGCCGAGAAGATGAAGTTCGAGGCCAGCAGGATCTGCCAGGTGCCGAGGGTGACGATGAAGGGCGGCAGCTTCAGCCGCGAGATCAGGACCCCGTTCAGCGCCCCCATCAGGGTGCCAAGCGCCAGGCCGATGACGATCGCCAGAGGCGCCGGAATGCCGTAGCGGAATGACAACTGGCCCATCAGCACCGAGGAGAAGACCGCGATGGCGCCGACCGAAAGGTCGATGCCGGCGGTCAGCACCACGATCGACTGGGCGCAGCCGATGATGCCGACGATGGCGATCTGCTGCAGGATGGTCGAGATCGTCGTTGCCTTGAAGAAGTTCGGCGACAGAAAGGCGAAGACCACCACCGCCGCCACCAGAACGATCATCGGCACCGCCGAGGGGGTCTGGTGCAGCCAGTGCTGCAAACGCTTCAATCCGCTTTCGCGCTCGTGAAACTCGGCCACGGTTTCCGAGGCGCCTTTCAGCCCTTCCTCGAATCCCGACGGCTGTTTGGCGTCGACTGCCATGCCGGACCTCCCCATCCTGCCTGCCGCGGTAAAATGGCGCCGCGGGATGCGCCTATGGAAAAGGGCGGCGCGAATGCCGCCCTTCACTCATTACACGCCCGAAGATCGTTTCCGATCAAGCGATAATCAGCCCCAGCAGAGCTCGGTGCCCTTGGCGCTGTCGATCGACTCGACCCCGGCCGCCGGCTTGTCGGTGATCAGCGCGACGCCGGTGTCGTAGAAGTCCTTGCCTTCGGTCGGCGCCGGGATGGTGCCGTCGGCGGCGAACCTGGCGATCGCCTCGATCCCGAGCGAGGCCATCAGCAGCGGATATTGCTGCGAGGTAGCCCCGATCACGCCGTCCTTGACGTTGGCGACACCCGGGCAGCCGCCGTCGACCGAGACGATCAGCACGTCGTTCTCGCGGCCCACAGCCTTCAGCGCCTCATAGGCGCCGGCGGCCGAGGGTTCGTTGATGGTGTAGACGACGTTGATGTCGGGATCCTTGGCCAGCAGCGCCTCCATCGCGGTCAGGCCACCTTCCTCGTTGCCGGCCGTCACCTCGTTGCCGACGATGCGCGGATCGCTCTCGTCGCCCCATTTGTTCGGGTCGGCGAGGTCGATGCCCATGCCCTGCAGGAAGCCCTGGTCGCGAAGCACGTCGACCGAGGGCTGCGAGATGGCGAGGTCGAGAAGCGCGATCTTGGCATTGGCCGCGGCATCGCCGAGCGTCGCCTTGGCCCATTGGCCGATCAAGAGGCCGGCCTTGAAGTTGTCGGTGGCGAAGGTCGCATCGGCCGCGTCGATCGGGTCAAGCGGCGTGTCGAGCGCGATCACCAGCACGCCGGCATCGCGGGCGGCCTTGACCGCGTCGACGATCGCCTTGGTGTCCGAGGCAGTCAGCAGGATGCCCTTGGCGCCGTCGGCGATGCAGGCCTCGATCGCGGCAACCTGGCCTTCGTGGTCGCCGTCGATCCTGCCGGCATAGGATTTCAGCTCGATCCCAAGCTCGTTGGCCTTGGCGGTGGCGCCCTCCTTCATCTTGACGAAGAACGGGTTGGTGTCGGTCTTGGTGATCAGACAGGCGCTTTGGGCCGAAGCGGCCGAGGCGGCGGCGATGCACAGCGCGCTGACCGCGGCGGTGGTGAACAATTTCTTCATGTGGTCCTCCCTGACCATGTTCCCGGCAGCCGGCCATCGCCCTCTGCCCGATGAAGGACGGGACCGGAACTGCCCGTCATCAACGCTGCCCATCAATCCCGAATCGCCGGCCTCTGTCAATAAATAAATAAACTTGATTTATTAATCCGCACGACCCTAAGCTGCGGCACGGCGAACCGCAGACAGATCACAGGGCGGGCCACAGGGCGGACCACGGGGCGGACCACGGGGATCATGGACGACACAGCCATACGCGATCCGATCGGCGGGGTGAACCAGTCCGGCGTTCGCGACCATAACGAGCGGTTGATCCTGTCGCTGATCCAGCGCCACGGCGGGCTGTCCAGCGCCGATGTCGCGCGCCGCTCGACCCTGTCGGCGCAGACCGTGTCGATCATCATCCGGGCGCTGGAAAAGGATGGCCTGCTGGTTCGCGGCGCACCGGTGCGCGGCAAGGTCGGCAAGCCCTCGGTGCCCCTGATGCTGAACCCCGACGGGCTGTTGTCGCTGGGCCTGAACATCGGCCGCAAGAGCGCGGACCTGGTGCTGATCGACGGTCTCGGCACGGTCCGGGCGCAGTTGAAGCGGACCTATGCCCATCCGGCGCCGGCGACGGTTCTGGATTTCCTCGAAGGCGGCATGGCCCGGCTGACCGGCGCGCTTCGCCCGGCCCTGCGGGCGCGCATCGCCGGGATCGGCGTCGCCGCACCGTTTCAGCTGTGGAACTGGCTCGACACGGTGAATTCGCCGATCGACGAGATGATGCAATGGAAGGATTTCGACCTTTCCGGGCGGGTCGGCGCGGCCAGCGGGCTGACCGTCTTCGTGCAGAACGACACCACCGCCGCCTGCACCGCCGAACATGTCTTCGGTCGCGGCCGGCAATTTGCCGACTATGCCTATTTCTTCATCGGCTCCTTCGTCGGCGGCGGCGTGGTGCTGAACGATACGGTCTATGCCGGGCGCACCGGCAATGCCGGCGCCTTCGGCACCCTGCCGGTGCGCCCCGGCGAGCGCGACCATTCGCAACTGATCCACAATGCCTCGATCTATCTGCTGGAGCGGCGGCTGGCGGCGGCCGGCATCGATCCGGCGGTGATCTGGCAGCCCGATCACCTCTGGGACGGGCTGGGCCAGCCGCTGACCGACTGGATCGAGCAGACCGCGCGCCATCTGGCGGTGGCGGCGGTCGCGGTGTCCTCGGTGATCGACTTCCAGCGCATCCTGATCGACGCCAACTGCCCGCCGGCGATCCGCGCGCTGATCGTCGCGCGAACCGGGGCGCATG
>PHEC01000155.1 GCA_002841115.1 Alphaproteobacteria bacterium HGW-Alphaproteobacteria-6
CCCGGGCGGCGGCGCCTGCGGCGATCTCGGCGCGGGCGGCGGCGCTGGTATGCGCGCCCAGATCCGCGGCGCCGGCGGCGCGGGCCTGATCGGCCTCGCGCCAGCGCCGGTAAAGCAGCATCCCCTCGGCGCGGCGCAACTCCTCGCCGATCTCGCGGTAGCGCGCGGCCTGGCGGGCCTGACGGGCCAGCTGGGCCAGTTGCTGGGCCAGCTGCTCGACCACATCCTCGACCCGGGCGAGGTTCTGCTCGGTGCCGTTCAGCTTCAGCTCGGCCTCGTGGCGGCGTTGGTAAAGGCCCGAGATGCCGGCGGCTTCCTCGAGGATGCGGCGGCGGTTCTTCGGGCGCGCGCTGATCAGTTCGGCGATCTGGCCCTGGCGCACCAGTGCCGGCGAATGGCTGCCGGTCGAGGCATCGGCAAAGAGCATCTGCACGTCACGGGCCCGCATCTCGCGGCTGTTGGCCTTGTAGGCGGAACCGGCGTCGCGGGTGATCCGGCGCACGATGTCCAACTGGTCAAGGTCGTTGAAGCCCGGCGGGGCGAGGCGCTCGGAATTGTCGATGCTGAGGATCACCTCGGCGAAGTTGCGCGCCGGGCGCGAGGCCGCGCCGGCAAAGATCACATCCTCCATCCCGTCGCCGCGCATCGCCGAGGCGCGGTTTTCGCCCATCACCCAGCGCAGCGCCTCGAGCAGGTTCGACTTGCCGCAGCCGTTCGGCCCGACGACGCCGGTCAGCCCGTCGTGGATGATCAGATCCGTGGGGTCGACGAAGCTCTTGAAGCCGTTGAGACGCAGGCGGGTGAAACGCAAGGGATGGCCTTTGATGATTCCCGATCGGTCTGCGATCTTTTGGCCGAAGCGGCCGCGAGTCAACATCCCCACCCACGATATGGCGGCGTGGCGGGGGTTTTCCACAAGATATCGGCGAAATTCAGCGGACCTGACAGGCTGCTGAAAAGGAAACCCGGCCAGTGGCTGGCGGGGAAACCTTTCCTGTCCCGCCATCTGATCCTGGCGCCGAGGGACGCGCCCGACCCTGGGTGGGCGCTTTGCCACGCCGGGGCTACGCTGCTTTATCGTAGCCAGGCCCTTCCGGGCGTTGTGCTATTTCCGACGGTGCCATGCTCCCTCCCGCCGGGAGGGTCGGGCGCGGCCCGGGCTGGTCGCCCGGGCCAGTGCTTGTGGAGAGCGTGGCGAAGAACGGTTTTTCGGCGATTGAAAAGGGGTGGATGCGTGACGTTTCAGCGGCCCGCTATGACCGGGTCGCGCCCTTGACCCTTCATGGGCTGCGGCGCGAGGATCAGCCGATGAAACCGCCCCCGAACCAGCCGGACCCTGCCCTGTCACCGACCGCACGCGGCGGGCGCCGTCCGGGTGGACCGGTGGTGCGCGCCCCGCGCCGGATGGCGCCGGGAGAGGACGGCGGGGCGGTGCTGGCGCTGATCCGGGCGGCCTTTGCCGGGATGGACGGGCGGATCGATCCGCCCTCGTCGGCCCGGCGGCTGGATCTGGCGGCGGTCGCGCGGCAGGCGGCCGAGGGCGAGGTCTGGCTGATCGAGGATCATGGCGCGGTGCTGGCAGCGGTCTTTCTGACGCCGTTGCCGGGGCGGCTTTACATCGGCAAGCTGGCGGTGGCGGCGGGCGCGATGCGGCAGGGGATGGGCCGGCGGATGCTGGACCATGCCGCGGCACGGGCGCGGGTGCTGGGCCTGCCGGTGCTGGAGCTTCAGGCCCGTGTCGAACTGGTCGAGAACCACGATTTCTTCCGGGCCTGCGGCTTCGTCCAGACCGCGGCGACGGCGCATCCGGGCTATGGGCGGGCGACCTCGCTGACCTTCACCCGGCGGCTTGACGTGGGCTGAGCCCGGATCAGCGCTTGCCGATCCGGGGTTCGGTGCCGGCGCGCAGCCGGGCGATATTGGGCAGGTGGCGGACAAAGACCAGGGTGGCGAGGATGACGATCAGCGCGGTCATCTCGCCGTGGCCAAGCAGCGCCGCCCAGATCGCCGCCAGCCCCGCCGCGACCAGGGCGGAAAGCGACGAGATCCGGCTGATCGCGGCGGTGGCCGCCCAGGTCACGCAGGCGGCAAGCCCGACCGGCCAGGCCAGCGCCAGAAGCGTGCCGAGGAAGGTCGCCACGCCCTTGCCGCCCCTGAACCCCAGCCAGACCGGAAAGAGATGGCCGAGAAAGGCGCCAAGCCCGGCGACCTGCGCCGCATCCTCGCCCGCCAGCGCCCGCGCGATCAGCACCGCCGCCGCGCCCTTGGCCCCGTCGAGCAGCAGCGTCGCCAGCGCCGCCGCCTTGTTGCCGGTGCGTAGCACATTGGTCGCGCCGATATTGCCCGACCCGATGCCGCGCAGATCGCCGAGGCCCAGCGCCCGGGTGATGACGACGCCGAAGGGCACCGAGCCCAGCAGGTAGCCAAGCAGCGCCGCCACGATCAGGGCCGCGGCCCCGCTTGTCAGTTCCGGCATCTCATGCCTCCATGCCAAAGACCCGGGTTCCGGCGACCCAGGTGCCCAGCACCCGGCCCTCCATCCTTTGCCCGTCGAAGGGGGTGTTCTTCGACTTCGAGCGGAGCGTGAACCGGTCGAGGACGAAGGGCGCATCGGGGTCGAAAAGCACCAGATCGGCGGGCGCGCCCTCGGCAAGTCGGCCCTGTGGCAACCCGAGGCGCCGGGCCGGGTTCAGCGCCATCGCCCGGAAAAGCTGTGGCAGCGTAAGCTGTCCGGCATGGTAAAGCCGCATCGCGGCGGCAAGCAGGGTTTCCAGCGCCACCGCGCCCGATGCCGCCTCTTCATAGGGCAGGCGTTTGCTTTCCTCGTCCTGCGGCGTGTGCATCGAACTGATGATGTCGATCAGGCCCGAGGCCACCGCCTCGACCATCGCCAGCCGGTCGCCCTCGGACCGCAGCGGCGGCTTGACCTTGAAGAAGGTGCGGTAGTCGCCAAGGTCGAATTCGTTGAGCGTGAGATGGTGGATCGAGGTGCCCGCGGTCACGTCGAAGCCGTTCTTCTTGGCGCGTTCCAGCGGCGGCAGGGCGCGGGCGGTGGTGATCTGGTCGAAGTGATAGCGCGCGCCGGTCATCTCGATCAGCCCGATGTCGCGGTCAAGGCCGATCCGCTCGGCCATCGGCGAGACACCCGGCAGGCCGCGCAAGCTGGCAAACTTGCCCGAGGTGGTGGCTGCGCCCGCCGACAGCCCCGGATCCTGCGGATGGCCCATGACAAGGGCGCCGAGCGATTTCGCATAGGCCAGCGCGCGGGACAGCACCTTGGTGTCGGTCACGACATGGTCGCAGTCGGTAAAGGCGATAGCGCCGGCGTCGAGAAGAAAGCCGATCTCGGTCATCTCGCGCCCGGCGCGGCCCTTGGTCAGCGCCGCCATGTGGCGGATGCGGACCGGCGAGGCCTCGGCGGCGCGGCGGGTGACAAACTCCAGCACCTCGGGCGTATCGATGGCGGGGTTGGTGTCGGGGCGGGCAATGATCGTGGTGACGCCGCCCGCGGCCGCCGCAAGCCCGGCCGAGCGGAACGATTCCTTGTGCCGTTCGCCGGGTTCGCCGATCTTGACGCCGAGATCGACGATACCGGGGGCGAGGCAGCGGCCCTGACAGTCGATGACCACCGCGCCCTTCGGGGTGGCGACATCACCGATCGCGGTGATGCTGCCCTTCTCGACCAGAAGGCTGCCGGTGGTCTCGCTCGGGCCCTCGGGGTCGATCAGGCGGGCATTGGCGAAGAGGGTGGTCATGCTGGTCTGTCCTCGCCGTCTGCTGATGCGCGCTTCGTGCGCGACTTGAAGCGGCCGGGCCCGATCCGTCAAGACTTGATCGTCGGGATGCGGCCATCGGGTCGCGGCCATCGGGGCGTGACCGTTGGGTCGCGACTGTCGGGCCGGGATGGGCCTGGCCGCTGTGACCCTGTGGCCGCCGGCCTCAGTTCAGGCCGGCCAGAAGATCGAGCACGCGCGGGCCGATCGCCGCGACGACAAGGCCGACGCCGCGGGCGTTGGGATGAATCCCGTCGGGCTGCATCAGGTCGCGCAGCGCTGCCGCCCGATCGGGCCGGTCCAGGATCGGCGCCAGGATGTCGCCGGCCAGAAGCGCCCCGTGGCGAGCGGCGAGTTCGGGATAGATCGCGTCGAAGTCGTGCTTGTAGTCGGCGCCGTAGTTGCCGGGCGCCGAGACCGGCACCAGCAGCACCGGGATGCTGCTGGCCGCGGTCCGGGTCAGAATCGCGTCGAGGTTGCGCCGCGCCTCGTCGGGCGGGATCGCGCGCAGAAGATCGTTGCCGCCCAGGGCGACGATCATCGCGTCGACCGGATCGGCCAGGGTCCAGTCCAGCCGTGACAGGCCGCCCGCCGTGGTGTCACCCGAAACGCCGGCGTTGATGACGCTGACCGCGGCGCCCTCGGCATCAAGCCAGGCCTGAAGCTGCGGCACGAAGCCGTCGCCCGGCGGCAGCCCGTAGCCCTGGGTCAGGCTGTCGCCCAGCGCCACCAGCCGGCGGGTCTGCGCCTGCGCGGCGGCGGGCAGCAGCGCCACAATCGCCAGGACAAGACCCAGTGCCCCTGCAATCAGGAGGTTGCGCAATCCTGCCTGGCCACCATATGGCTTGAAGGGGCGCAACGAACGGGCGGACTTCATGGCAGAGACGGTGATCGCGCTGGAGGATGCGCGGCTGGTGCTGGACGGCAATGCCGGCCCGGTCGAGATCCTGCGCGGCATCACGCTGGACGTGGCGCGCGGCGAAAGTGTCGGTCTGGTCGGGCCGTCGGGGTCGGGCAAGTCGTCGCTCCTCATGCTGATGGGCGGGCTGGAACGCGCCACTTCGGGGCGGGTGGCCGCACTTGGCCACGACCTTGGCGCGATGAACGAGGATCAGCTTGCCCGGTTCCGCAGGGGCAATATGGGCATTGTCTTTCAATCCTTCCACCTGATTGCGACGATGACCGCGCTGGAAAACGTCGCGATCCCGCTGGAACTGGCCGGGGTGGGCGATGCCTTCGAGCGGGCCGCGGCGGAACTTTCCGCGATGGGGCTGGGCGCGCGCATGGGCCATTACCCGGCGCAGATGTCGGGCGGCGAGCAGCAGCGCGTCGCCCTGGCGCGGGCGGCGGCGGTGCGCCCGGCGATCCTTCTGGCCGACGAGCCGACCGGCAATCTCGACGCGGCGACCGGGGCGGTGATCATGGACCTGCTCTTTGGCCTGCGCGACCGGCATGGCGCGACGCTGATCCTGGTTACCCATGCGCCGGAACTGGCGGTGCGCTGTGACCGTGTGGTGCGGCTGAGCGACGGGCGGATCGCCGGTGAAGGCCTGACCGAGGTGATCGGGACGGCACCGGCCGCAGCCGGCCCGGTCCGGGCGGCCGGGGCGTGAGGCTGCCGGTTGCGATCCGCATCGCGCGGCGCGAGATGCGCGGCGGCTGGCGGGGTTTTGCGGTGCTGCTGGCCTGCCTGATCCTGGGGGTCGCGGCGATTGCCGCGGTCGGCACGGTGCGGGCCGCCATCTCGACCGCGCTGAAAGAGCAGGGCGCGGTGCTTCTGGGTGGCGACGCGCAGATGTCCTTTACCTACCGCTACGCCAGCGAGGCCGAGCGGGCCTTCATGGCCGAGCGCGCGCTGCGGCTGTCCGAGATCGTCGATTTCCGTTCGATGGCGGTGGTCGGCGAGGCGGCGGCGGCCGAACGCGCCCTGACCCAGGTCAAGGCGGTGGACGAGGCCTATCCGCTGACCGGGACGCTGCTTCTCGATCCGCCGATGGCACCGGCGGCGGCCTTCGCGGCGGGGGCGGATGCGTTGCCCGGCGCGGTGATGGAACCGGTGCTGGCCGATCGGCTTGGGCTGGCGATCGGCGATGTCTTCGCGCTTGGCTCTGCCCGTTTCCGGCTGACGGCGCGGATCCTGCGCGAGCCCGACAGCGCCGCGGGCGGCTTCACCCTTGGTCCGCGGACCATCCTGCGCACTGCCGACCTGGCCGGTTCGGGCCTGCTGGAGCCGGGAAGCCTGTTCGACACGCGCTATCGGCTGATGCTGCCGGTCGGTGCCGATCTGGCCCGCCATGCGCGCGAGGCGATGGCGCAGTTCCGCGACAACGGGCTGCGCTGGCAGGACGCGCGCCGCGGCGCACCGGGGGCCGAGCGGTTCGTCGAGCGCATGGGCTCGTTTCTGGTGCTGATCGGGCTGGCCGGGCTTGCCGTCGGCGGCATCGGCATCGCCGCGGCGGTGCGCAGCTACCTGGACAGCCGGATCGCGACACTGGCGGCGCTGAAGGCGATGGGTGCCGAAAGCGGGACGATCTTTGCCGCCTATCTGGCACAGATCGGTGCGCTGGCGCTGCTTGGCATCGGTGCCGGCCTGATTGCCGGAACCGCCCTGCCGGTGCTGGCCGGGCCGCTGATCGCATCCTGGCTGCCGATCCCGGTCAGCATCGCGCCGGCCTTGCGGCCCCTGGGCGAGGCGGCGCTTTACGGTGTGCTAACGGCGGCGCTTTTCGCGCTCTGGCCGCTGGCGCGGACGCGCGAGGTCAAGGCGGCGGCGCTGTTTCGCGACCTCGGGCCCGGCCGGCGGGCCTGGCCGGGGTGGCGGCTGGGGGCGGCGCTGGCGGCGATTGCGGCGCTTCTTGTCGCGTCGGTCACCGGCCTGTCCGAGGTGCGGCGGCTGGCCCTTGGCACCATCGCCGGGGTGGTGGCGGCCCTGCTGGTGCTGATGCTGGCGGCGGCCGTGCTGCGCCGCCTCGCCCGGCTGGCCGCGCGCCATGCCCGCGGGCGGCCGGGCTTCAGGCTGGCGCTGGCGGCGATCGGCGGGCCGCGGGAAGAGGCGACCGCGGTGATCCTGTCGCTTGGGCTTGGCCTGTCGGTGCTTGCGGTGGTCGGCCAGGTCGAGGCCAACCTGCGCCAGGCGATCGACCGCGACCTGCCCG
>PHEC01000014.1 GCA_002841115.1 Alphaproteobacteria bacterium HGW-Alphaproteobacteria-6
GCGCTGCTGCTCGACCGAGGCCGGCTCGGTGTCGCCCTGAATGACGATCAGCCGCTTGAGCATGTTGCGGTATTCGCCCGGCACCTCTTGCCAGGCCGCCTCACCGGCATGTTCGCCGCAGGGTATGCGCCGGTCCTCGACCTGCGGGGCCAGAAGGATGCCCCAGCGGTATTCGGGCATGTTGACATAGTCGAACTTGGCCCAGCCCTTGGGATCGACGCTGATCGCGGTGCGCAGGTAGATCAGCGATTTCTGGAATTTCTCCGGAATGAGGTCGTTCCACCAGCTGATATAGCCGGGATGCCATTTTTCCAGCGCCTTCAGGACGCGCTTGTCCGAGGACAGCCCGACGTTGTTCGGGATCTGGGTGTCGTAGCTGACATTGATGAGATCGAGCATGTCGGTTCCTCCGGTTCGCGCCGTTCAGACGCGCTGCATGTCGTATTCGCCGCGCAGACCGCTGCCATAGCGTTGCAGCGCGCCCGTCGCGCCAACCGCGTTCGGGCGCTGGAAGATCCAGTTCTGCCAGGCGGTCAGGCGGCCGAAGATGCGGGTTTCCATGGTCTCGGGGCCGGCGAAGCGCAGGTTTGCCTCCATCCCGGTCATCGCATCGGGGCTGAAGCTGGCGCGTTCCTCCATGAAGATGCGCAACTCGTCCTCCCAGTCGACCTCGTCGAAGGCGAAGGTCACCAGCCCGAGGTCCAGCGCCGCCTCGGCGTCCAGGCCGGTATCAAGTCGCTCGGCCAGCCGGTCAAGCTGCGCCGGATCGCCGAGAAAGCGCGTGGCAAGCCGGCTGAGGCCATTGCCCATCGGATAGCGGCCAAGGTTCGCGGCGCTGAGGCGGATAGTGGCCAGCGGTCGGTTGTCGCCCTCGAACCCGTCCAGCATCATGTAGCTGCGGTCGGCGGCAAACAGCAGTTCCGCCAGCACCCCGGCAAAGCAGGATCCATGCTCGACCAGCGCCACCAGGCTGCGCGAGGTCATGTCGATCCGCTTCAGCAGGCGTTTCCAGTATTGCAGGATCTCGTTGGCCAGCCAGTGGTCGGCATGGGCAAGCAGCATCGCCTCATGCGCCGCGACCCGGTCGGGGTCGCCTTCGCTGCGAAAGACGATCAGGCCCAGTGCAGGTTCGTTCAGGCGCAGATGCAGGATCGCGTCGTCCAACTCGCGCGCCAACCGCAGCAGATAGCTGTCGGCGCCCTGCGCGACCAGCGCATCGGTATTGGCCGGCGGACCGGCATCGGGGCCGGCAAGGGTGACGGTGGCCCGGCGGGCGGCACGGTCGATGGCGACATCGACCAGCGAATACCGCAGCGATCCGCCGGCCGCGATCTGCCGCGCGATCGGGGTCAGGGCGATGCCGGTTTCCGGCGCCTCCTTGTCGATCGCCGCGGCGAAATCGCGGGCCCGGTCGCGCACCGCCTCGTCGAACCGCGAATTGGCGATCACCTCGTCGACCAGCCGCCAGTCGCGGGCGCGCTTGCCCTTCACCCCCTCTTCGACCGAGCAGAAGACATCGGCAAGGTCGCGGCGCACCTTGCGCTTGTCGGTGACCCGGGTCAGCCCGCCGGTGCCGGGCAGCACCGCAAGAAGCGGCACCTCCGGCAGGGCCACCGAAGAGGCGCTGTCGTCGGTCAGCATGATGTGGTTGCAGGCCAGCGCCAGTTCATAGCCGCCGCCGGCGCAGGCGCCGCGGATCGCCGCGATGTATTTCTGGCCAGAATCGGCCTCGGCGGCCTCATAGGTGTTGCGGGTCTCGTTGGTGAACTTGCAGAAGTTGACCTTGTGGGCATGGGTGGCGCCGCCCAGCATGCGGATATTTGCCCCGGCACAAAAGACCCTGTCCTTGCCCGAACGCAGCACGACGACCCGGACGCCGGGATGCTCGAACCGCATCCGCTGCACGATATCGGCCAGTTCGATGTCGACGCCGAGGTCGTAGGAGTTCAGCTTCAGTTGATAGCCCTCGAACAGGCCGCCATCCTCGTCGACATCCATGATCAGGGTGGCGACCGGCCCGTCATAGTCCACGCGCCAGTGGCGATAGCGCGACGGATCGGTGCGAAAGTCGATGATTTTGCTCACGGCACGTCTCCGGGCATGGTCCTGTTCAGGATGCAGTCTAGGTCGAGCAGGGGCCGCTGTAAATCGTGTCTATGCATGATAATGCTCTTATCTCGAATGAGCGCGCCAGCACCTTGGACGAACATTGCACTATAGTGCTATTTAATGTGCGATATGAACGTGCGTCACGCTGTTTGCGGTATCGCCGCCTCGATCCGGCTCAGGCGGGCGGTGAAGTCGGCGACCGCCGCCAGCACCGCCTCGGGCTGATCGCGGTGCGGCGCGTGCCGGCAGTCGTCAAGGATCAGCCGGTCCACCGGCGCATAGCTGCGCGCCTCAAGCGTGTCGATCTGCGCCAGCGTTCCGTATTCGTCCTGCCGCCCCTGCACCGCCAGGACCGGCACCCGCAGATAGTCGATGACATCGCCGACATCCCAGTCGCGGAACCCCGGCGACAGCCAGGCATCGTTCCAGCCGCGGAAGGTATGGCCGGCGTCGCGGTGGTGCGGGGCCATGCGCGCGGCCAGATCCCCGGTGGCAAAGGCGTCGCGGGCACGGGCGATCGCGGCAAGTCCCATCGGTTCGGTGAAGAAATGCGGCGCCATCAGGACCAGGCCGCGCACCCGGAAATCGCCGGTGCTGCCGGCATGGATCGCGGCGATGGTGGCGCCGTCGGAATGGCCCATGAGGATGCCGCGGCGAAAGCCGGTCGCGTCCAGCACCGCGGGCAGGACAGCCATCGCCTCATGGGTCATGTAGTCGACCGGGCGCGGCAGGTCGGCCGGATCGGACCAGCCGTGGCCGGCCCGCGAATAGGCACTGACACCCCAGCCGGTAGCGGCGGCCAGCCGCTCCGGAAAGTCGCGCCAGAGCCCGAGCGAGCCGAGCCCCTCGTGCAGAAGGACGATGGTCGGCGCGGTGTCGGGCGCCGGGCCCCAGTGGCGCCATTCAAGCCGCTTGCCGCCGGCGGTCAGGGTCTCGGGGCTGGGGCTTGCGGCGGCCATCAGGCATCCTCCCTGAGGCGAAAGCGCTGGATCTTGCCGGTGGCGGTCTTGGGCAGGTCGGCGACCAGTTCGATCCAGCGCGGGTATTTCCACTTGCCGATGCGGTCCTTGACGAACTGCTTCAGCTCTTCGGCGATCCCGGCCCCCTGCCCTTCCTTCAGGACGACATAGGCCTTGGGCTTTTCCAGCCCGTCGGCATCGCGCCGGGCCACGACCGCGGCCTCCAGCACTGCGGGATGGGCGATCAGCGCCTGCTCGACCTCGAAGGGCGAGACCCAGATGCCGGAAACCTTGAACATGTCGTCGGTCCGCCCGCAATAGACCAGCCGGCCATCGTCGCGGCGGGTATACTTGTCGCCGGTCCGGGTCCATTCGCCCTCGAAGGTGACGCGGGTCTTGCCGCGCTGGTTCCAGTAGCCCTCGGCGGCCGAGGCGCCGCGCACCAGCAATTCGCCGACCTCGCCGACCCCGACCTCGGCGCCGGCCTCGTCGACAAGGCGCAGCGAATAGCCCGGCACCGGGGTGCCGGAAGTGCCATAGACCACCTCGCCGCGGCGGTTCGACAGGAAGATGTGCAGCATCTCGGTCGAGCCGACCCCGTCGAGGATGTCGACACCCCAGCGCTGATGCCATTTCAGGCCGATCTCTTCGGGAAGCGCCTCGCCCGCGGAAATGCAGGTTGCCAGCGGCGCCGCCGGGTGGCCGCCGGTGCCGTCCCAATGATGGATCAGGGCGGCGTAAAGGGTCGGCACGCCGCAAAAGATCGTCGGCTGCTCGGTGGCAAGGATCTGGCTGATGCTGTCCGGGGTCGGGCGGCCGTTGTAAAGCACCGCGGTCGCGCCGACCGCCATCGGAAAGGTCATGCCGTTGCCGAGGCCATAGGCGAAAAAGAGCTTGGCGGCGGAAAAGATCCGGTCCTCGGCGGTGATGCCCAGAATCTGCGCGCCGTAGCTGTCGGCGGTGGCGCGCAGCGCGGCATGGACGTGGCGCACACCCTTCGGCTGCCCGGTCGATCCCGAGGAATAGAGCCAGAAGGCGGTTTCATCCTCGCTGGCGGTGACGGTGGCGGCAGGCCGGGCACCAGCGAGAAAGTCGTCATATGACATTGTTCCGGCGGGGGCCTCGCCGCCGATGACGACGATCTGGCGCAGGTCGGTCCCGGCGGCGGCCGGAAGGACCACGCCGGCCAGTTCGGCCGAGACGAACAGGATCGCGGCGCGGCTGTCGCGCAGGATCAGGTCGTAGACCGGGGCGGCCAGAAGCGTGTTGACCGGAATCGGCACGATGCCGGCCTTCAGCGCGCCCCAGAAGATCTGCGGGAACTCGATCTGGTCGAGAACCAGCATCAGCGCGCGCTCCTCGCGGCGGATGCCGGCGCGGGCGAGCGCATCGGCAACGCGCCCGCTGACCTCGGCCAGCCCGGCATAGCTGAGGCTGCGCCGCAGGCCCGCCGCCTCGCGAAAGGCTGTCCGGTCGCCGCGGCCCTCGGCAATGTGGCGATCGACGAAATGGCTGGCGGCATTTCCGTTGACGGACATCAAAGGCTCCTTCCTGCGCGGCAGTTCCGCCTGCCCGCGACCCTTGGCGGCCGGTGGCGTCAGCGGTGCCTTATGTGGTATAATGCATCCTTGTTGAATTAGTGCAAGATAATGCTATGTTCCGGACCAGCCTAGCCGAGCAGGAACAGCGTGATCCCCGGAAAGAGCACCAGAATGGCCACCCGGATCAGGTCGGAGGCGACGAAGTAGAGCACCGCCTTGTAGGTCTCGATCATCGGGGTCTGACGGTCGATCGTATTGATGATGAACAGGTTCATCCCGACCGGCGGGGTTATCAACCCGACCTCGACCACGATCAGCACGAGGATGCCGAACCAGATCGCCAGATGTTCGGCGCTCATCCCGAAATCCAGCGCCGAGATCACCGGAAAGAAGATCGGGATGGTCAGCAGGATCATCGACAGGCTGTCCATCAGGCAGCCGAAGATCAGGTAGAAGACCAGGATCAGCGTCAGCACCATCCACGGGCTGTAGCCCTGCCCGACGACATGGGCCGAGATTTCCTGCGGCACCCGGGTCAGCGCCAGGAACCCGTTGTAGAACCCCGCGCCCAGGACGATGAAGAAGATCATCGCGGTGGACCGCGCGGTGACGAAGAAGCTTTCCACCAGGCTATTGCGGGTCAGGCCACCGTTCAGCCAGGCGATCAGGCCGGTGCCGAAGGCGCCGATCGCGGCGCCTTCGGTCGGGGTGAAGACGCCAAGGTAGATGCCGCCGACCACGGTCACAAAGACCACAAGCACCGGCCAGACCGCGATCAGCGCGCGCAGCCGCTCGGCATAGGGCACCGGCGGGCGGGTTCCGGCCGCCGCCGGGTTCATCCGGACATAGACCGAGATGGTGATGACATAGCCGATCGCCGCCAGGATGCCGGGGATGAAGGCGGCAAGGAACAGCTTGGCGATGTTCTGCTCGGTCAGGATCGCATAGATCACCAGCACCACCGAGGGCGGGATCAGGATGCCGAGGGTTCCGCCGGCCGCCAGGGTCGCGGTGGAAAAGCCGCCGGCATAGCCATACTGGCGCAGTTCCGGCAGGGCGACCCTGCTCATCGTCGCGGCGGTGGCCAGCGAGGATCCGCAGATCGCGCCAAAGCCGGCGCAGGCGCCGATCGCCGCCATCGCCACCCCGCCGCGGCGATGGCCAAGCCAGCCTTCCGCCGCCTTGAACAGCGCCTGCGACATGCCGCCGAGAGTGGCGAAATGGCCCATCAGCAGGAACATCGGCACGATCGACAGAGAATAATTGGAAAAGGTCGTGAAGGTCTCGGTCTTCAGCTTGGCCAGCGCCACGACGCTGTTGCCGTTGATCGCCACCAGCCCGGCAAAGCCGGTCAGGAACATCGCCAGCCCGATCGGCACGCGCAGGAAGATCAGGACCAGAAGGAACGGGAAGGACAGCAGGCCGATCTCGATCGCGCTCAATGCCCCGCCCCCGCGTCCTCGGCCAGCAGGATCCGCCCGGTCGCCGCCTCGGCGATGCGGACGGCCGCCATGTAGCAGCCGACGACAGCCGCGACCACGGCGGCGACAAGGCTGGTCGCATAGGCCCACCAGACCGGGAATTGCAGCAGGAAGGTCGTCTGGCCCGAGCGGATCTTGCTGTCCATGCCGGACTTGAGCTGCACCGCGATGATGATCAGCGCCGCGGCAAAGGCGATCTCGACCAGCATCTTCAGGATCCGCTGGACGCGCGGCGGCATCATGTTGGTGAAGATGTCGACGGCGGCATGGCCCGAGGTGATCTGGCAAAGCGGCAGGAAGGCGAAGATCGCAAAGGCCATGCCGGTCTCGACCAGTTCGAAATCGCCCGCAACCGGGCCGATCCCGATCGACAAAAGCCAGTTGGCCGGCCCGCCGGCAACCGATTGCAGGAAGGCGCCGTGCAACAGGCCGTTCAGGCTTCGCCCCAGGATCGAGGCGCAGACCATCACGACCAGCGCCGTCAGGACGATCCCGCCGAGGACTGCCATCAGCCGTGACAATCCGAGGAAAAAGCGATGCATGAACCGGACCCCCGCGTCGGTCAAGGGCCGGGCGGGTGCGGCCCCGGCAAAGGGGTCGGGCCCGCCCGGCCTTTCCGCCTAGTTGGCGTAGGCGTCGATCAGCGTGCGCGCCTCGTCGATCAGCGCCTGGCCGTCGATGCCCTTGCCCTGCATCTCGGCCACCCAGTTGGCATAGATCGGCTCGACCAGGGTGCGCCATTCGGCGGTTTCCGCCGCCGGAACGGTGACGATGGTATTGCCGAGATCGACCGCGACCTGACGCGCCGGCCCGTCGGCGTCGGCCTGGGTGCCGCCGGCGAAGATCGAGAACTCCAGGCCCGAGTTCTGGTCGATCACTGCCCTCAGATCGTCGGGCAGCCCGTCATAGACCGCCTTGTTCATCGCCAGAACGAAGGTCAGCACATAAAGCGAGGTGCCTTCGAATTCGGTGTGGTTGTGCACCAGTTCCGGCACCTTCAGCGCGGTCGTCACCTCCCACGGGATGGTGGCGCCGTCGATGACGCCTTTCGACAGGCCCTCGGACACGGCGGGCACCGGCATGCCGACCGGGGTCGCGCCGACCAGTTCCAGCAACTGGTTGACCATGCGCGAGCCGCCGCGGATCTTCATGCCCTGAAGGTCGGCCGGGTGGCGCACCGGGCGGTTGGTGTGGAACATGCCGGGCCCGTGAACCCAGGTGGCAAGGATGTGGACATCGGAAAACTCGGTGTCCTTCATGTGCCGCTCGAACATCTGCCAATAGGCGCTGGAGGCGGCGCGGGCATCCGCGACCATGAACGGCAGTTCGAACACCTCGGTCGAGGGGAAGCGGCCGGGCGTATAGCCGACCACGGTCCAGACCACGTCGGCGATGCCGTCGATCGCCTGATCGATCAGTTCCGGCGGGGTGCCGCCAAGCTGCATCGAGGGGAAGCGGTCGACCTTGATCCGCCCGCCCGAGTCACGCTCGACATTGTCGGCCCAGACATCCAGCACCAGCTTCGGCACATTGGCCTGGGCGGGCAGGAACTGATGCAGCTTCAGCGTGACCTCCTGGGCCAGCGCCGCAGAAGCCCCAAGCGTCAGGGATGCCACGGCAGCCGCAGCCGCAATCCCGAAAAAACGTCTGCGTCCGGTCATCGGTCTTCCTCCCTGATGTGACCCGCTTTTAAGCATTATAGTGCGACTCATGGCACGGGTTGCACAATAATGCGATTCTTTTCTGTTGCCGGGGCCGCTCACTTTTCGTTGCCTGGCCTGCGCTTCGCCGACCCTGACCCATTGCGAATCCTTCACAGCGGACAATAAGGCGACCGTCTGGTCAGTCAATCATTCCCTGCCGGGCGCAACCGGCGCAGATAGACATAAAGAGCACCGCCGCCGCCATGGCGCAGATGCGCCGGCGTGACCTGAAGCACCGCGCCGGCCATCGGCGGCTGCGACAGCCAGTGCGGCACCTGCTGTCGCAAGACGCCGACCCTTTGCGGTATCGGCCCGTCGTCATCGCCGGGCCGACCCTTGCCGGTAATCACCAGCACCAGCCGCAGACCGGCGGACTGCGACGACAGGACAAATCGGATCAACGCCGGATGAGCCTGCGACAGGGTGAGCCCGTGCAGATCGATCCGCGCCTCGGGGCGCAGCCGGCCGCGGGTCATCGCCTCATGGGCCCGGCGGCTCATGCGCAGGGGCTGCGCCTTCAGGCGCTCCTCCGGCCCCGGCGCCAGATCAAGGGTCACGCCCGGCGGCCGGCGGGCCGGGGCGAAGTGCAAGAGCGCGGTCAGGTCGGGACGGGGCGGCCTGGCCCCCGCCGGGGCCGGCGGATCGGTGCGACGCGGATGGTCGGGATGCATCGCGCGGGCCGAACCGGCGACGCGTTGCCACAGCGCCTGCTCGTCAGGGTGCAGCCCGCGCGGGCGCCGGGCCATCAGCTCCGCCCCCCGGCGCGCGGCCAGAGCGGGGTCAGCCGGCCGGTGGCGCGCATCGGGCCGGCGACCCGCGCCGCCGCGTCGCCGCTGCCACAGAAGACATCGGCGCGGGCCGGGCCGCGAATCGCGCTGCCGGTGTCCTGGGCAATCATCAGCCGGCCACAGAGGTGTTCGGCGCCGGGGCCGGTGGTGCCCTCGACCCAGACCGGGGTGCCGAGCGGCAGATGGCCGGGATCGACGGCAAGGCTGCGCCAGGCGGTCAGGCTGACCCCGGCACTGCCGACCGGGCCGGAGTCGGGCGCCAGATCGAGGATGCGAAAGAAGCAAAAGGACGGATTATGGGCAAGCAGCGCCGGCACCTCGGCCGGATTGGCCGCGCACCAGTCGCGGATCGCGCCGGCCGAGACCGCCTCGGCGGCAATCGCGCCGCGGCGCACCAGTTCCTTCCCGATCGAGCGGTAGGGATGGCCGTTGCGCCCGCCATGGCCAAGGCGCAGCAGCGTGCCGTCGGTCAGCCGGACCCGGACCGAACCCTGGACCTGCGCCAGAAAGGCCTCGACCGGATTGTCGAGCCACGCGATCTCGTGGCCCGCCAGCAGGTTGCCGGCCTCGATCGCGGCCCGGGTGTGCCAGGGGTGGGCGTCAGGATCGGGGGCAAGGCCGCCCGGGGCGCGGTAAAGCGCGTGGCGAAACCGTGCGTCGGGCCGGCGCGCGCCGGCAAGTTCGGGCTCGTAATAGCCGGTCAGCAGGGCGGATATCGGGGCGCCAGGGCAAAACAGCGTCTCGAAGACGGTTCTGGGGCTTTCACCCGCGTCGTTCAGGTCGGCCAGGCCCGGCCAGCCGGCGTCAGGCGCCGCCGAGGCAAGGGCCGCGGCCGCCGCGGCGTGGTCGTCGTCCGCCCAGCCACGAAGCGCGGCAAAGCCGGGCGCGACAAGATCGGGCGCGGCGTCGGGCCGCATCACTCACCGGTTGCGACAAGAAGCCAGTTCGGATCGGTCGATCCCATCTTGCGGGCGAAAGTCCAGATGTCGCGCTGTCGGCGCGATGTCTTGGGGTCGCCCTCGATCACGGTTCCGTCCCGGTCACGCGCCGCCGAGATGATCTCGCCGACGAAGCGCAGGGTGATCTCGGCGGTGGCGGTGGCGGGGTCGAATTCCGCGTCATGAACCGCGATATCGCGCAGGCCGACGAATTCGGCGGTCACCGTCAGTCCACGCGCCTCGCGCTCGGCCACCGCCGCGGCAAGGCTTTCATGAACCTCGGGGTCGAGAAAGGCGCGGATCTTTTCCAGATCGCCGGTCTCGAAGGCCATCAGGATCATCTCGTAGGCGCCGCGCGCGCCTTGCAGGAATTCGGCCAGCGAAAAATCCCGCTCGACCTGTTTCATCGCGGCGACGGCCCGGGCGGCTTCGCTGCCTTCGGCGACATGGTCGGTGATGTCGCGATCCGGCCCGCCCTCGATCACCTCGAAATCGCGGCCGATACGCCGCGATCCGGGCGCCGGCGCCGGCAGGGTCGGCTTTTCGAATCCGTCGCGGGTGCCCAGCGCGCTTTTCAGCCGCAGGATCAGGAATATCGCGATCCCGGCCAGGACGATCAGCTGAATGACGGCATTGGACATGACGATGAACCCTGATGGCCCCCGGCGATGCGTCCGGCGGGGTTGGTAACTGTTGCGCTCTGCCCCTATGTAAGTGGCCGGTCGGGTCAAGTCCACCTTGGCGCCGCCATCCTTTCGCGGAAAGGTCGTCGTCATGTGGCTTCTGATCGCCTTCATCATCGTGCCGCTGATCGAGATCGGGCTATTCATCCAGGTCGGCGGGCTGATCGGGCTGTGGCCGACGCTGGCCATCGTTGTGGCGACGGCGGTTGCCGGCAGCTGGCTGGTGCGCCATCAGGGCGCCGCCGCGCTGATGCGGCTGCGGGTTTCGCTTGGCGAGATGCGCGATCCGACCGGGCCGATCGCCGATGGCGCGATGATCATCCTTGCCGGCGCGCTGCTGCTGACGCCGGGGTTCTTCACCGATGCGGTCGGGATGCTGCTGCTGGTGCCGGCCTTTCGTGCGGCGGCGCTTCGCGCCCTGGCGCGGCGGGTGCAGGTGGCACGGTTCACCATGGGCGGTGCCGGCCCGGGCGACGGGCGTCGCCCCGACTGGCACGGCGAGACGATCGACGGCGCCTTTCACGAAGTCGCGCCGGGGCCGGACGAGGCGCCGGGCACCGGAGCCGGCCGCGATCCGCGGCCGGGCCTGCCGCCCACCAGCCGGACGCGGCATTGAGGCCCGCCGGCCAAGGTGCTAAACCGCCCGCGACAACACATCGCTGGGAGAGACGAGCATGGCCGAGAACGGCAACGGAACCGAACCGAAACAGGTGCCGGAACAGGAAGGCGCACAGGCGGCGCAGTTGAAGATGCATGTGCTGGGCCAGTTCGTGCGCGACCTGTCCTTCGAGAATATTGTTGCCCAGAAGGGCCTTGCCGGCAGCGACGTGCAGCCGGAGGTCCAGGTTCAGGTCAGCCTCGATGCCCGCAAGCGCGCGGTCGAGCATCAATATGAGCTGATCACCAAGTTCAAGGTCAGCTCGGTCAACACCGCCGACAAGACGCCGCTTTTCCTGATGGAGCTGGAATATGGCGGGATCTTCCACATCGAGGGCGTGCCCGAGGAGCAGCTGCACCCCTTCCTGCTGATCGAATGCCCGAGGATGCTGTTTCCCTTCGTCCGCCGGATCGTGTCAGACGTGACCCGCGATGGCGGCTTTCCGGCGCTGAACATCGACACCGTCGATTTTCTGGCGCTCTACCGGCAGGAACTGGCGCGCCGTGCCCAGGCCGCGGCGCCGCAGGTCTCGTGACCCTGGCGCCGGCCCCGATTCCGGTCTGGCGCGACGGGCGGCTGGTGCCCTTCGACAAGATCGAGGCGCATCGCGCCGGGATGAAGCACCGGGCGGTGTCGGTCTTCGTGATCGCGGCCGGCAGGGTGCTGATCCAGCGCCGGGCGCCGGGCAAGTATCACACGCCGGGGCTCTGGGCGAACAGCTGCTGCACCCATCCGCAATGGGGCGAGGCGGCGGCCGATTGCGCGCGCCGCCGGCTGGCCGAGGAACTGGGGATCAGCGGCCTCGATCCGGTCGCCGCCGGCCAGGTCGAATACCGCGCCGATGTCGGCGGCGGCATGACCGAGCATGAGGTTGTCGAGATCTTCGTGGCGCGCGCGGCCACCGAGCCGGCGCTGGCGCCCGACCCGGACGAGGTGATGGCGGTGCGCTGGATCGGGCTGGAGGCGCTGGTGGCCGAGGTTGCGGCGGAACCGGCGCGCTTTACCCCCTGGCTGCGGATCTATCTGGCCGAGCACCGCGGCGCGATCTTCGGGCGATAGGCCACCCTGGCGGCGCCGGGGGCGCTGCCCCCGGACCCCCGAGGTATTTTTGCCAAGATGAAGTCAGGCGATTGCAAGCTCTTCGAGCAGGCAGGCCCAGGCGGCGCCATGCATGTCGCGGTCCGCACGGGTGCCCTGGATCGCCGGGCGGGGCAGCGAGAACTTGACCACGTTCAAGTCGGCGATGTCGAAGCGCCTGAGGGTGGCCGGGTCGGCGCCGTAGAGGGCGGCGACGCGGGCGCTGTCGAGGCCGGCGGAGATTCGCGAGAAAGCGGCACTGTCGCCGCAGAAGATGTCGATCGTCAGCCAGAACGGGCCGGCGTTCTTCGAGCGGATCTTTGCGGCGATGCTACCGAGGTCAGCCATGGCCGACCTCGTCGGTGAGCAGCCGGAAGGCGGCCATCGGATCGTCGAGCGCCAGCACATGGTGCAGGCAGAACTCGTAAAGCGGGCCGCGCGGCATTTCCGCCGGCGAGAAGGGGAAGGCGAAGGTCGGCATCGGCTCGTCCTGGCTGAGGGCGTGATGCAGGAGCAGGGGATTGAGCATCTTGGCGATCTCGGTGGCGGCGGCCTCGGTCGGGGCGGTGACGACGGCCAGGACGCCGACCTCGACCGGCAGGGTTTCGGCGCGGCGCTCGATCGGGCCGAGGGTGGCGTCGATGCCGATCAGGCGCATCTCGATCGTCGCTTCGGCCGGGCCGAGGCCGAGACGCTGCTGGACGGTGGCGCCGACGCGGGCGGCGATATCTTCGGCCCAGGCGCGGGCATTGGCGACATAGCGGCGGTCGCGCAGCAGGGTCAGCGAGACGCATTGGTGGCCGGCGATGCGCGCGCCCTCGAGCTTGACGGTATAGGGGCCGGGCACCCAGAGCGAGCCTTCGACCCGGACCCGCGCCTGATCGAGCGCGCGGTAGCGCGCGCCCCGCACATCGAGATACCCGCCGGGCTCAAACAGGATGAAGGGGTCGGTGTTCTCATAAAGCATGTGCGCCGAGACCGTATAGGGCGTGGCGCAGGCGCCCATCCCCATCGGCGCCAGGGTGAAGCCGGTCTTGTCGAAGTCGATCTGGATGCTGCCCGAGGCCGGGTTGGTGGTGGCCAGCGCCCCGCATTCGCCAACCTTGGCGCCATGCCAGGCCGCACCGGGGTTGTCGCCGCGCATCAGCGGCAGGGCGGCGATGATCGCGGTGTCGGTGGTGCGCCCGGCGATGATGATATCGGCGCCGGTGGCCAGCGCGGCGGCGATCTGCTCGGCGCCGGCCAGCGCGACGATATTGGTGCAGGCGTGCAGCGTTTCGGCATCGATGGCCGGCGCGCCGGGCAGGGCGGCGAGGCGGCCCTGTGACAGGGCCTCGGCGATTTCCGTCGGGTTCTGGCCGGAATAGAGCCTTGTGACCCGCAGTCGCTGGCCCAGTTCGTCGGCCAGTTCCGCGGTTATGTCATATAGCCAGTCGACCGCCGCATCCGCCCCGCAGGTGCCTGCGGTGCCGATCACCAGCGGCACGCCGGCCTCGGCCCTGGCCATCATCAGCTCGCGCCATTCGGCCCTGGTCGCGGCGCGCGAATATTTCGATGCGCCGCGGCCGAGGTAGGACGGCCCGCTGTCGGTCGAGCCGCCGTCAATGGCGATGAGGTCGGGCCGCCCGGCCACCCCGCGCGCCAGCGCCGTCCGGTCAAAGCCGAGGCCGAGCGCGCCGGACGGCACCAGAATCCGGGTCATCAATCGGCCAGATCGTCGGCGTCGGCGATCGCCGGCTTCTTCATCACGCCGCGCAGGAACATCGGCGCGACGAAACCGGCGATCGCCGCGACCCACAGGCCGATGGCGATCGGGGTGGAGAAGAGATAGGTCCAGTCACCATCCGACAGGGTCATCGCCCGGCGCAAGGCGTTTTCCATCTGGTTGCCGAGAAGGATGCCGAGGATCACCGGCACGGTCGGGACATCAAGCTTGCGCAGCACATAGCCGAGCGCGCCGAAGGCGATCATCAGCACCAGGTCGAAATAGCTGCCGGTCAGCGAATAGATCCCGACGAAGGAGACCATCGTCACCCCCGGCATCAGGATCCAGGCCGGCACCATCAGGACCTTCACGAAGATCTTCACCATCGGCACGTTCATCACCAGGAGGACGACGTTGGCGATGAGAAGCGAGGCGATGAGGCCCCAGACCACATCCGGCCGGTCGGTGAACAGCGTCGGCCCCGGGGTGATGTTCAGCGTCATCAGCAGTGCCAGCAGCACCGCCGTGGTGCCCGAACCCGGCACGCCCAGCGTCAGCATCGGCACCAGCGCGCCGCCGGCGGCGGCGTTGTTGCCGGCCTCGGGGGCGGCGACGCCGCGCGGGTTGCCCTTGCCGTAGCTTGCCTTGTCGGGGTCGATGGCCTTTTGCGCCATATAGGCCATGAAGGATCCCAGCGACGCCCCGGCTCCGGGCAGCACGCCGGCGAAAAACCCGATCACGGTCGAGCGCAGCATGGCGCCGGTCGATCCGATGATGTCCTTCACCGGGATGGTGATCTTGCCCAGCTTGACCCCGACGGCACTGTCGCGGCCATGGCTTTCGATGAAGAAGAAGACCTCGGCGATGGCGAAAAGCCCGACGATGGCAACAAGGAAATCGACCCCATCCATCAGATGCAGGTTGCCGTAGGTGAAGCGCGGCATGCCGGTGTTGTTGTCAAGACCGATCATCGCGATGCCGAGGCCGAGACAGGCCGCCAGCGCCGCCTTGGCCTGGTTCTGCGAGGCCATGCCGCCCAGCGTGCAGAAGGCCAGAAGGTAAAGCGCGAAATACTCTGCCGGTCCGAAGAAATAGGCGACCCGCGCCAGCATCGGCGCCAGGATCATCAGGCCGATGGTGGCGAAGAAGGCGCCGACGAAGGAGGCGACGCCCGAGATCACCAGCGCATCGCCGGCGCGGCCCTGCTTGGCCATCGGATAGCCGTCGAGCGTGGTCATCAGCGCCGGCTCGTCGCCGGGAATGTTCAGGAGGATCGAACTGATCCGCCCGCCATACATCGCGCCGTAATAGACCGAGGTCAGCAGCACCAGCGACGAGGTCGCATCAAGCCCCATGGTGAAGGCCAGCGGGATCAGGATCGCCACGCCGTTCGACGGGCCAAGCCCCGGCAGCGCGCCGATGATCGTGCCGACGAAGGCGCCGACAACCGCCAGCATCAGCGTGAAGGGCGAAAGCGCGATGGAAAAGCCCAGCGCGAGGTTCGACAGGATATCCATGATCTGGTCTCAGCCCATCAGGGCCCGCGGCAGGGCGACAAGCCCGAGACCGAGGGCGAAGCGGAAGATGACGAAAAGCCCGACCGACAGGCCGATGCCCGACAGGATCGCCGGTGCGGCACGGGGCCGGATCTGGTAGCCGAGCAGGGCGGCCACCACCGCGGTCGGGATCAGAAAGCCCAGCGGCTTGAGCAGGTAGGCGTAGACGACCAGCGCCACCAGTGCCACCGCAAGGCGCCCGAGGGTCCGCAGGCCGGGCCAGTCGGCCTCGGGATCCGGGCGCAGGATCATCACCAGGCCGCAGATCGCGGCGACACATCCGATCAGGATCGGAAAGGCCCTGGGCCCCACCGGGTCCGACAGAAAGCTGGTCTGGATCTGCGTGGCGCTGGCGACATAGGCCAGCGCCACGAGAATCACGACCAGACCAAAGATCCGGTCGCCGGTGATCACTGGATGACCCCGATTTCCTTCGACAGCGTCACGGTTTCGGCGACGACATCATCGATCCAGGTCTGGAACTCGGCGCCGACCAGGGTGAAGGGCGCCAGGCCATTCGCCTCCATCGAGGCTTTCCATTCGTCGCTTTCGGCCACGGCCTTCAGCTTGTCGGCCCAGCCGTTGAAGGCCTCGTCCGAAATGCCCTTGGGCACATAGAGCCCGCGCCAGTTGACCGCGACCACGTCGAAGCCCTGCTCGCGCGCGGTCGGGATGTCGTCAAAGCCCGGCACCCGCTCTTCGGTCAGGACCGCCAGTGCGCGGACCTCGCCCGACTTGATGAAGCCGACGATTTCCGACATGTCGCCGGTCATCGCCTGGGTAAAGCCGCCGACGGTCTGGGTGATCGCATCGGCGCCGCCGTCGACGCTGATGTATTTTATCTTGGTGATGTCGTTGAAGCCCGCCGCCTTGAGGACCTGCAGCGGTTTCATGTGGTCAAACCCGCCAACCGCCGAGCCGCCGGCGAAGGCGACCGAGCCGGGATCGGCCTTGATCGCCTCGACCATGTCGCCCAGCGTCTGGAACGGGCTGTCCTTGGCGACCACGATCACGCCGGGATCGGCACCGATCGCGCCGACGAAGCGGACCTGGTCGGCGGTGGCGCCGCCAAAGGCATTCTGCGCCAGCCGGGTGGTGGTCGCCGACGAGGCCGCGACGATCAGGTTGGCATCCTCGCTGCGGTCATTGACGACGGTCGAATAGGCAAGGCCGCCACCGGCGCCGGCCATGTTGGTGACCTGCACCGGGGCATCGACCAGCTTCAGATCGTAAAGGATCTTGCCGACCTGACGGCAGGTGAAGTCCCAGCCGCCGCCGGGGTTGGCCGGGGCGATACATTCGGCCGCCCAGCCCGACGAGGTGGCCATGAGGCTGATCGCGGCGCTGGTGCCCAGCGCCTTCAGAAGCGTGAATTTCATGCTGTCCTCCCAGACATATGTGCTTCGAGGGTGGCGGCGACGGCGCAGGCCGAACCACCGGACCCCTTGCAGCTTGCGACGATTCGCGGAAAAGCTGACATGAACCTGTCATCCTGGCAAAAGGATTCCCGCCGCCATGCGCTTCCTGCTGGTAGAGGACAACGCTGATCTGGCTGCCTCGGTGGCCGAAAGGTTGCGGCTGGATGGCCATGGCGTCGACCGCGCCGCCACGCTGGCGGAAACCCGCGACTGCCTGGCGGCGGCGTCCTATGACTTGATCCTGCTGGATATTTCCCTGCCGGACGGCGACGGTCGCGACTTTCTGGCGGCCGAACGACGGGCCGGGCGCGACACGCCGATCATCGTGATGACGGCCCGCGCGGCGGTGGTCGACCGGGTCGATGTGCTTGACCTCGGGGCCGATGATTATGTCACCAAGCCCTTCGATTTCGCCGAACTCGAGGCGCGCTGCCGGGCGGTGCTGCGCCGGCGCGGGGTGGCCTTGCAGACGGTGCAGCAGTTTGCCGGGCTGATCTTCAACCCCCTGAACGCGACGGTGCGGGTCGGCGACGAGCTGCGCGAACTGCGCAACCGCGAGCTCAGGCTGCTGGAGATCCTGATGGCGGCGCCGGGGCGGATATTCTCGAAGAACCAGATCTGCGACCGGCTGTTTTCCTATGCCGAAAGCGTCACCGACAATGCGATCGAGGTCTATGTCGGCCGGCTGAGGCGCAAGCTTGACGGCTCGGGCGCGCGGATCGAGACGGTGCGCGGCATCGGCTACCGGCTGACCGCGCCATGAGGCGCGCCGCACTGTCGCTGCGCCTCAGGCTGGTGATCCAGCTTTTCGGCATCGCCGCGGTGCTGGCGATCGTGCTTTACCTCACCGTGCGCACCGTCGCCGATCAGGCCGCCGAGGCGACGCAGGACGGGGTTCTGGGGGCGGCGACGCTGGCGATCGCCGAGCGCTTGCAGGGCGGCGAGGTGGGGGTCGGGCTTGATCTGCCCTACGAGGCCTTCTCGATCCTCGGCTCGATCTCGGCCGACCGGGTGTTCTACCGGATCGATGCCGATGGCGTGCCGCTGACCGGCTATGACGATCTGCCGCGCCCCGATCAGGGCGGGGGCGAGATTGCGGCCTCGGTGGCGCCGGTCTTCTACACCAGGCCCTTCCGCGATACCGAGGTGCGGATCGCCGCGGTCGGCCGGACGGTTCTGGTGGCGCGCCGGCCGGTGCCGGTCATGGTGATGGTCGCCCAGACCCGGCAGGGGCAAGAGGCGATCGCGGCGCGGGTGGCCAACCGGGCGGCGGCGCTGGGCCTTGGGTCCTTTGCGCTGGCCGCGGCCTTGTCGCTGCTGACCGCGGGCAGCGTGTTGCGGCCGATCAACCGGCTGGCCGAGGCGGTCGGGCGGCGCGGCCCGAACGATCTGCGCGCCGTCGATCACCCGACCCCGGTCGAATTGCGGCCGCTGGTCTTCTCGCTGAACGGCTTCATCGCGCGGCTGCGCGGCGCGCTGTCGCGCACCGAGACCTTCATCGCCGAGGCCGCCCACCACATCCGCACGCCCTTGGCCACGGTGCGGGCGCGGGCCGAGATCGCGCTGCGCCAGAGCCGGTCGGAACCGACCCGCGAGGCGCTCCGCGCGGTGATCCGGGCGGTCGAGGAAAGCAGCCGCTCGGCCGGGCAGCTTCTGGATCATGCCACGGTGATCTACCGGTCCGACCGGCTGACCGAGGCGCCGGTCGATCTGGCGCCACTGATCGACGGGGTCGCTGCCGGTTTCGCGCCGACCGCCGATCTGAAGGATCTGGCGCTGCGGGTGGCCGGCACCGAGGCGCCGGTGATCGTGCAGGGCGACCGGCCGCTTCTGGAAAGCGCGCTGCGCAACCTTCTTGACAATGCGGTCAAGTATTCGCCCGAGGAAACCGCGATCGACCTGACCCTGGCCCGCGACGGCGGTCAGGCGGTGATCACCGTCGCCGACCGCGGCCGCGGCCTTTCCGGCGAAGGGGCGGCGCAGCTTTCGGAACGGTTCCGGCGCGGCAGCAATGCCGGCGATGTCGTCGGCTCGGGCCTTGGCCTGACCATCGTCAGCGAGGTTGCCGCCGCCCATGGCGGGTTGTTCGAACTGGACGAACGCGAGGGAGGCGGAACATGCGCGCGATTCTCCTTGCCCTTGGCCTGAGCCTCGGGCTGGGCCTTGGTCTGGGCCTGGCGACCGGCGGCCGGGCGGCCGCCCTGGTGGTCGAGGAAGAGCGGCTTTTCCCGGCCAGCGGGCCGCCGGTGGCAACGCTGTCGGTGCTGTCGACGACGGATACCGCGATCCTCGGCCCGGTGATCGCCGCCTTCCAGGCCCGCAACCCCGGTGTCGCGGTGCGCTATACCGTCGCCGGCAGCCAGGAGGTCTACGCCGCCATCGCCGACGAGGGGCTGCCCTTCGATCTGGTGATCTCGTCGGCGATGGATCTTCAGATGAAGATCGCCAATGACGGGCTTGCCGCGCCGATCCGCTCGGCGGCGACCGAGACACTGCCGGACTGGGCGCATTGGCAGGACCGGCTGCATGCCTTCGCGCAGGAGACCGTGGTGCTGATCGTCTCGCGCCGCGGCCTTGACGGGCTGGCGCTGCCGCAGACCCGGCGCGACCTGATCGAGATCCTGCGCGACAATCCCGAGAGGTTCCGCGGCCGCATCGGCACCTATGATCCGCGGCTTTCCGGGGCGGGCTATCTTTTCGCCACCCAGGACACGCGCCAGTCCGACAGCTACTGGCGGCTGGCCGAGGTGACCGGCGGTCTGGCACCACGGCTTTACACGTCAAGCATCGACATGATCACCGACCTTCAGACCGGCCGGCTGATCCTGGCCTACAACGTTCTGGGCAGCTATGCCGGGCCGCGGCTGGCAGAGGATCCCGACGCCGAGGTGATCGCACTTCAGGATTATACGCTGACGCTGTTGCGCACCGCGCTGGTGCCGCGCAACGCCGCGCGGCCCGATCTTGGCGCTGCCTTTCTCGACTTTCTGCTCGGGCCCGAGGGGCGGGCGCTGATGCGCGACAAGGCCGGACTGCCGCCGATCGACGAGGCGGCGCTGGCGCAGGCGCCGCATCTGCGGCCGATGCGGCTTGATCCCGGGCTTCTGGTCTTTCTCGACCGGATGAAACGGGCCGAGTTTCTGTCGGAGTGGGCGGCAACGCTGAACCGGAACTGATGCGGAACATGTCAACTTCCGTCAGGATGGGCAGGATTCTGCCGGCGCCGGCGCTGGTCTTTGCGCGCGAATGCTGCAAGGAATGGCGGGTGGCCAGTCGGGGCCCAGTCGGGGCGGTGTCGGTGACAAGGGGTGCGTGGACAGCATGGGCGAAGGCCGGCGGCCGGGTCGGGCCTGCCTTGGCCTTCGTGCTGGCGGCCGGTGCCGCCACGGCGCTTGAGCAGATCGAACTGGTCGCGCCCGGTGCCGGGGACGACTTGCGCGACGCGCTTGGCCGGGCCTCGCTTCTGGTGCAGGCGCGCACCAACCGGATCGCCGATCCGCAGGATCTGTTCGCCGCTGCACGCGCCGACTACGGCCGGCTCATCGGGGCGCTTTACAGCGAGGGCCATTACGGCGGCACGATCCGGATCCTGATCGACGGGCGGGAGGCCGCCGCGATCCCGCCGCTGGACGCGCCCGAGACGATCGGATCGATCCGGATCCTGGTCGACCCCGGCCCGCTCTTTCGCTTCGGCGCGGCCCGGATGCGCCCCTATGCGCCCGGCACCGATTTGCCGCCGGCCTATGCCGACGGCAAGCGGGCACGGTCGGGCGCCATCGTCGATGCCGCCGATGCCGGCGTCACCGGCTGGCGGATGATCGGCCATGCCAAGGCGCGGGTCGCCGACCAGACGATCATCGCCGACCACCGCAGCGCCCGGCTCGATGCGCTGATCCTGCTCGAGCTGGGGCCAAGGCTGCGGTTCGGCACGCTCGACATGACCGGATACGACCGGATGGACCCGAATCGCCTGGCAAAGATCGCCGGCTTTCCGACCGGCGAGGTGTTCTCGCCGGATGAACTTGACCGGGTGGCGACGCGGCTGCGCCGGACCGGCATCTTCCGGTCCGTCGTGCTGCGCGAGGCCGATGCGGCCGGGGCGGACGGCACGCTTGATGTGGCGCTTGCCGTGGTCGAGGCACCGCTGCGCCGCTTCGGCTTTGGCGCCGAGATCGCCAGCCTCAAGGGGCTGGATCTTTCGGGCTTCTGGATGCACCGTAACCTTCTTGGCGGTGGCGAGCGGCTGCGCGTCGACGGCGCGATCACCGGGATCGGCGGGCAGGCCGATTTCGTCGGTTACGACCTTGGCGTCAGGATCGACCGGCCCGGAACCCCGGTCGCCGATGCCTCGGCCTTCGTTCTGGCCCGGGCGACGCGCAAGGAGGTCGTCGACCTGAAGGTCGACAGCCTGACCTTCGGTTTCGGCCTGTCGCGGGCGCTGGGCGACCATCTGACCGCCGAGGCCGGCCTGTCCTATACGACCGAGACCGCCAAGGCCGGCAGCTTCAGCCGGAATTTCCAGCTGCTGTCGCTGCCGCTATCGCTGGACTGGGACAATCGCGACGACCCGCTTGATGCGCGGCGCGGCTATTTTTTCGACACCACGGTCACGCCGTTCCTTGGCTTCGGCAACACGGCTTCGGGCGCACAGTTCAAGGCCGATGCCCGTGCCTACCGCAGCTTTGGCGTCGACGACGGTCTTGTCCTGGCCGGTCGGGTGCAGGCCGGGACGGTGTCGGGCGGCACCCTGCTGTCCACCCCGCCCGAGTTCCTGTTCTTCTCGGGCGGGGTCGGCACGGTGCGCGGCCAGCCCTATCAGTCGCTGGGCGTGGCGGTGCGGCGCGCCTTCGGGTCGCAGTTCGAGACCGGCGGGCGCAGCTTCATCGGGCTCTCGGGCGAGATGCGTGCCGATCTGTCGCGGACGATCGGCGCCGTGGCCTTCTATGATGCCGGCTATGTCGGCGCCGGGTCGCTGGGCACGGATGGCGGCGACTGGCATTCCGGTGCCGGGCTGGGCCTGCGCTACAAGACCGGCATCGGGCCGATCCGGCTTGATGTCGCCGGGCCGGTGTCGGGGCGCACCAGCGATGGGGTCGAGATCTATATCGGCATAGGGCAGGCCTTCTGATGCGCGCACAGCTTCTGGCCCTTGCCCTTTGTCTGTCGCCCCTGACCGGCGTGGCGCAGGATGCGGCGCAAACCGACGCGGATCGCGGCTTTCTCGTCGGGCTGATCGAGGACAACCTGTCGGGCGCCGGGCGCTCGGTTCGGATCGACGGGTTTGCCGGCGCGCTGTCGTCGCGCGCGACCTTCGAGCAGATGACCATCGCCGACGATGACGGCGTCTGGCTGACGATCCGGCAGGGCGCGATCGGCTGGAACCGCGCGGCGCTTCTGTCCGGACGGATCGCAATCGCCGAGATGACGGCCGCCGAGATCGACCTGCCGCGCGCGCCGGTGTCCCAGCCGTCAACGCCCAGCGCCGAGGCGCCCGGCTTTGCGCTGCCCGACCTGCCGGTGTCGGTCGAGATCGGGGCGCTGACGGTGGCGCGGCTCAGGCTTGGTGCCGACCTCCTCGGCAGCGCCGCCGAGGTCAGCCTGACCGGCGCGCTGTCGCTGGCGGGTGGCGCCGGCACCACCGATCTTGCGGTCCGCCGGATCGACGGGGCCGAGGGCGACCTGTCGCTGACCGGCGCCTTCTCCAACGCGACCGGCCGCGCGACGGTCGATCTTCTGGTCAGCGAGGGCGCCGGCGGTATCGCCGCAGACCTGATCGGACTGCCGGGCCGGCCGGCGATCACGCTGGCGCTGCACGGTGCCGGCACGCTGGACGATTTTCGCAGCGATGTCGCGCTGACGACCGATGGCCAGCCGCGACTGGCCGGCACGGTCACGCTGACCGGCGAAGGCGGGGCGCGGCGCTTCAATGCCACGGTCGGCGGCGACGTGGCACCGCTTTTCCTGCCCGAATATCGGGACTTCTTCGGCCCCGACATCTCGCTTGAGGCGGAAGGGCAGCGCGATCCGGCCGGGCGGCTCGACCTGTCGCGGCTGGTGCTGCGGGCGCGGTCGGTGGCGCTGGACGGGCGGCTGGTGATCGCTGCGACCGGCGAGCCGGTGCTGGCCGCGCTGACCGCAACCATCGCGGCAGAGGTCGGCGGGGACGGCGAAGAAGGCGGGGCCGCCACTTCGGTGCTGCTGCCGCTGCCGGGGGCACGGACGTGGATCGACCGGGCCAGCCTGGACATCGGCTATGACGCGGCCGACAGCGACGGCTGGCGGCTGGCGGGCGCGCTTGGCGGCCTTCGCCGCGACGGGATGCGCATCAATGATGTCACGCTTGCCGGATCGGGGCGGGTGGCGCGGCCCGGACAGGGTGGCGTCGCCGCGGCAAGGATCGGCGGCACGCTGACCTTCGATGCCGGCGGGATCGAGCTTGACGATGCCGCGGCGGCGGCGGCGCTTGGCCCGCGGCTGGCCGGTCGCGCGATCTTCGACTGGCGCGACGGCGGGCCGCTGCGCCTGCCGCTGTTCGACGTGACCGGCGACGGCTTTGGCGCCGCGGGCGGGTTGACATTATCCGGCCTCGACAGCGCCGGGGCGCTGAGCGGGCGGGTCCGGGCCGGGATCGACGACATCGGCCGGCTGTCCGGTCTGGTCGGCCGGCCGCTGGGCGGGTCTGCTGCACTAACCCTTGACGGGTCGGGGGCGGTTCTGGCCGGGCGCTTCGATCTTGACGCCGCAATCGAGGGCCGCGACCTGACGATCGATGTGCCCGAGGTCGACCGGCTGATGGCCGGGCAGACGCGGGTCTCGGCCTCGGTCCGGCGCGATTCGCTCGGCACCCGGATCCGGGTGCTGGATCTGACGGCAAAGGGGCTGACGGCACGGCTGTCAGGAGAGTTGAAGACCGGCGCCAGCGATCTGTCCGGTCATCTCGACTTCGCCGACCTGTCAGTTCTGGGGCCAGGGTACCGGGGCCGCTTGCAGGCCGAGGCGACGCTGCGCGAGACCGGGCCCTCGCGGGCCTTCACCCTTGACGGTCAGGCCGAGGGGCTGGCGATCGGTCAGGCCGAGGTTGACCGGCTGCTGGCCGGCACCACCGAGCTTGACCTTGAGGCCCGGCAAGACGAGGCCGGGGCGATCCTTCTGGACCGGCTGCGGCTGAGCAATCCGCAGGTCTCGGCCGAGGTTACCGGCACGCTGGCCGAGGCGGGCCGCCGCCTGAACCTGTCGGCGCGGCTGGCCGACCTGGCGCTGGTCGTGCCGGGCTTTCCCGGGCCGGTGACGGTCAAGGGCGACATGTCCGAAGAGGCCGCTGGATTTGGCGTCGACCTGACCGCCGAAGGGCCCGGCGCCAGTGCGCTGGCGCTGACCGGCACCGTCGCGCCGGACTTCGCGCGGGCCGACCTTGCCATCATCGGCAGCGCCCAGGCCGGGCTGATCAACCCCTTCATCGCGCCGCGCAACATCGCCGGCCTGGTGCGGTTCGACCTGCGCCTTGACGGCCCGCCCGGGCTGAATTCGCTGTCGGGCCGGGCCACCCTGGCCGACGGGCGGATCGTCGCGCCGACCTTCGGCATCGCGCTGGAGAACACCGGGGTGACTGCCGATATCGCCAATGGTTCGGCGCAGATCACCGCCGGTGGCGATGTCCGCGGCGGGCGGCGCGGCGGCGGGCGGGTCACCGCCTCGGGGCCGGTGTCGCTGGTCGCGCCCTACAACGGCGATCTGGCGATACGGCTTGACGATGTCCGGCTGCGGCAGCGCGACCTTTACGACACCCGGCTGGACGGGACGGTATCGATCACCGGCCCGCTTGCCGGCGGCGCGATGATCCGGGGCGACATCGCGCTTGACCGGACCGAGATTCGCGTGCCCTCGACCCCGATCGGCGGCGCGGCCGAGATCGGTCCGGTCACCCACCTGAACGAGCCGGCCGCCTCCCGCCAGACCCGCGAGCGCGCCGGCCTGATCGACGACGGATCGGACGACGCCGGGGCCGGGGCGGCCTTCGGGCTTGACTTGGCCATCGCCGCGCCCGATCGGGTCTTCGTGCGCGGCCGCGGTCTTGACGCCGAACTGGGCGGCACGCTCAGGATCGGCGGGACCAGCGATGCGGTGGTGCCGACCGGCCAGTTCGACCTGATCCGCGGGCGGCTTGATCTGCTGGGCAGACGCTTCACCATCGACGAGGGGCAGGTGCAACTGCAAGGCGCGCTGGTGCCCTGGCTGCGCTTTGTCGCCCGCACCCGCGCCGGCGACACCACGGCGACGGTGACGATCGAGGGCGAGGCGACCGAACCCGAGGTGCATTTCACCTCTGACAGCGGCCTTCCCGAGGAAGAGGTGATCGCGCTGATTCTGTTCGGTCGCGGGCTGGACAACATTTCGGCGTTCCAGGCCGCGCAGCTTGCCTCGGCGGTGGCGACGCTGAGCGGCCGCAGCGGCGACGGGCTGGTCGGCCGGTTGCGCCGTTCGGTCGGGCTTGACGATCTTGACGTGACCACCGACGAGACCGGGGCGGCGACCCTGCGCGCCGGCAAATACATCTCGGACCGGGTCTATACCGATGTTGCCGTCGGTGCCGACGGCGGGAGCGAGGTCAACCTCAACCTCGACCTCAAGCGCGACATCACCCTGCGCGGCACGCTCGGCTCGGACGGCACCACCGGCGTCGGCGTCTTCTTCGAGCGCGACTACTGAGCGCGGAGCCGTGCGGTTTCGGCGTTCAGCACCGCGCCAAGCAGCACGATGAAGGCGGCGATGTAGAACCACATCAACAGCGCGATGACCGCGCCAATCGAGCCGTAGATGCGGTTGTAGGCGCCGAAATAGGCCAGATAGGTCGAAAACCCGATCGATGCCGCGGCCCAGAGCGCCGCAGCCAGGACCGCGCCGGGGGTGATCCAGCCATGCCGGTCGCCGCCGCGGTCCGGTCCCCAGCGATAAAACAGCCCAAGCGCCATCAGCACGATCAGAAACAGCACGATCCAGGGCAGGACGGTCAGGATCAGCGCATTGACCGGGCCAAGCGGCAGAAGGCCAAGCGCCAGCGGCACCACGACCACCGTCGCCATCCCGGCGAGGACCATGGCGATCAGCACCAGCGTCAGCGTCGCCGAGACGATGACGCCGCGCAGCCCCGGCCTCGGGCCGCGCCCCTCGATCGCGTTGAGCCCGCCGATCAGGGCGGCAACGCCGTTGTTCAGCGAATAAAGCGCCACCGCCAGCGACAGGCCGGTGGCCCAGCCCAGCCCCGGCGACCGGGCCGCCAGAAGCTGATCAAGCTGGCTTTCCAGCACCCCGAAGGCCGCGTCGGGAATCAGGCCGTGGATCATGTCGAGATAGGTGCCCATCACCGCCGGATCGGCAAAAAAGCCCCAGATCGCGATGGTCGCGGCCATGCCGGGGAAGATCGCGAACATGGTATAGAAGGCAACACCGGCCGCGATCAGCGTCAGGTGGCGGTCCGACATCGCGGTCCAGACCGCGCCGATCAGGCCGGCATGCGGGGCAAGGTGGCGGTTCAGGGCATTTCTCCGGGCCGGTGCGCCTTGCGCGAGTGTCGCGCCTTGTGGCCCGGCGTGCAACCGGATCGCGGACAGGCTTGCCGCCGACCGGCCGGCCATGCTGTTATCGCCTCCGGCAACGAGGGGTGGTGATGAGCGCTGCGATCAGGGTCCGGTTTGGCATGGCGTTGGTGCTGCTGGGCCTGTTGCCGGCGCCGGCGCCGGCCGAGATGCCGGCGCCGATCGCTGACGCCGATTTCATCGCCGTGAACGAGGCCAGCGCCCGGCTGGGTCAGCTGCTGTTCAACGACCCGGTGCTGTCGGGCAATCGCAACATCGCCTGCGCGACCTGCCATCATCCGCGGTTTGCGACCTCGGACGGGCTGTCGCTTGGCCTCGGCGAAGGCGGGGTCGGGTTGGGACCGGCGCGGCGGGCCGACCCCGCGAACCTGCCCGAACAACGGATTCCGCGCAATTCCCCGGCGCTTTTCAATCTCGGCGCGCGCGGCTTCAGCCGGCTGTTCCATGACGGCCGGATCGAGGCCGATCCATCGCGCCCCTCGGGCCTGCGCAGCCCGCTGGAAGACGAGATGATCATGGGCTTTGAGTCGGTGCTGGCGGCGCAGACGATGTTTCCGGTGCTGTCGCCCGACGAGATGGCCGGGCATTATCAGGAAAACGACGTGGCCCGGGCGGTGCGCGAGGGCATCCTGACCGGGCCGGGCGGCGCCTGGGATATCATTGCCGATCGGGTTGCAGCGATTCCGGCCTATCAGAGCCTGTTTTCTGCCGCAGTCCCCGAGATCGCGCAGGGCCGACCGATTGGCTTTACCGATATCGCCAATGCCATCGCGGCCTTCGTCGCGCTGGAATGGCGGTCGGACCGCTCGCCCTTCGATGCGGCCTTGCGCGGCGAGGCGGCCCTGTCCAGTCCGGCGGCCGAGGGGGCGGCGCTGTTCTACGGCGCGGCGGGCTGTTCGTCGTGCCACGCCGGCGCCTTCCAGACCGACCACGACTTTCACGCGATGGGAGAGCCGCAACTGGGCCCGGGCAAGGCCGAACGCTTCGAATCCCATGCCCGTGACGAAGGCCGGATGCGGGTGACCGGCCGGGCCGCCGACGCCTTCGCCTTTCGCACCCCGTCCTTGCGCAATGTCACCGAGACCGGACCCTGGGGCCATGCCGGCGCCTGGGGCGATCTTGGCGCCTTCCTGCGCCACCATGCCGATCCGTCGCAGGGCCTTGCCGGCCATGACCGGGCGCAGGCGGTTCTGCCGCCACTGCCGGATGCCGCGCCCGACTGGCGGATCATGGACGATGCGGCCGAGGCCGGTGCGATCCTGGCGGCGGCACGACCCGGACGCGGGCTGTCCGGGGCCGAGGTCGACCGGATACTGGCCTTTCTCGAAAGCCTGCGCGATCCGCTGGCGCTGGGCGGACGGTTGGGGATTCCGGACAGCGTGCCGAGCGGCCTGGCGCTGGACCGCTGAGGGCGGCGGCCTGCGGATTACGGCAGAATGACAAGCCCGCCTGCGCGCCTGCTCACCCGGACCAGGCGATCAACGGGGATGGCGATCCAGTCCGAGGGCGCGCCATCGGGCCAGATCACCCGCAATTCGGCCGTCCTGGCAGGGCCCAGGCCGAAATGGACCGGCAGCGCCTTGCCGCCGGCGTGACCGCCACCGACGGTAATCTCGCTGGCCAGGATCCGGCCGGCCGTGCGCAATTCGATCCACGCGCCGACGGCGCGCCGGTTCGTGTCCGGCAAAAGTGGCTCTATCTTGGCCCAATGTCCGGTGTCTGGCGTGGCGTTCTGCCAGACCTCCATCGCCGCGCGACGATTGACCACCACCAGATCCAGCCTTCCGTCGCCGTCCAGATCGGCGAGTGCCGCGCCGCGCGACCGATCGGTGGTGGCGATGCCGGCGACATCGCCCGCCTCGGCGAACCGGCCGTCGGCGCCCTGCATCAGCAGATTGTTCGGATCGTGAATGGCGTTGGTCGGCATCTGGTCGACATTGCCCTTGGCAATGAACAGGTCCACCCGCCCGTCATTGTCGATATCGCCAAACTCGGCGTGCCATCCGGTCGAGGGCCGGCCGTCATCGCCGAGGTAGGGGCGCTGGGCATAGGTGCCGGTGGCGTAGGGTGCGTTGACGAAACCGGTGCCGGTGTTGATCTGCAACTGCTGGTCGGCCATCGAGGTCAGCATTACCTCGGGCAGGCCGTCGCCGGTGATGTCCTGGCTGGCGATGCCCATGCCCCAAAGCGACAGGCGCGGCCACTCCGGGCCGTCGCGCTCGGCCAAGGGGTTCAGTCGGAACATCTGCTCATAACCGTCGCGCACATAGTAATGGCGATCGTTCGACAGGCGCAGCTCGGGTTCGCCCGCCCGGCGCCAGTCCGAGATCAGCATCGACAGCGCGCAAAAGCCGGGGGTGATGACCTCGGGCCGGCCATAGCGTTGGCCTTCGGGACGGTAGAGGTCATGGCTGTCGCAGGCCTCAAACGGGCCATCGGGGTCGGCGCGATCGACATAACGGCCGAAGACCAGGGTGGGCCAGTCGCGGCCCGCTTCCCATGTCGCGGTAAAGGCGGTGGTCCAGGCATCGCGCAGGGCAAGGCCCCAGTCGGCGGTGGCATCGGCAAAACGGCAGTCGGGGGCGCCCTTCAGCAGCAGATCGGGGCCGACCCGCAACACGGCAAGATCGGTCCAGCCGTCGGCGTCGATATCCAGCGGATAGGCGCCGGTGACGCCGAAAATGTCTGCCACCGGCCCGGCGACAAAGCGGATCGGCGCGCCCGGCGCCTCGGTTGCATTGACGAACAGCCGGGCCGGGTTGGTCCCGCCGGCGGCGAAAAGATCGGGCAGGCCATCGGCGTTGCAATCCAGCACCGCCACCCCGCCGCCGACGAAATGCTCCCAGCCGCCGTCATAGACATGCGGGGCGGGCAGGCCGGCGGCGCGATCGATGAAAAGCGGCTCTGCATTGGCCGGAATTGCCGCAAGGGCCACCAGCGCCGCAAGCCGCCTCATGCCGCAACGGCCTCGCGCGGGGAGCCGAGCAACCGGGTCGTCACCTCGGAAAGCGCCAGCGCCGCGGCACCATGCGCCCAGAGCAGATCGCCCCAGGCATGGGTCTCGATCCTTGGTGCCGGGCGGCCGGTGTTCAGCGCCAGCGCCTGGATCTCGGCCAGCGCATCGCCGGCGTAAAGGTAGTCGTAACGCATCCGCTCCCCCGACAGGATGATCAGTTCGGGATCGAAGAGGTTGACGACATTGGCCAGCCCCAGCGCCAGGTAGCGCCCGGCCCGCCGGAAGATCGAGCGGGCGGCGCCATTGCCGGCCTTGGCATGGTCGTAAAGGCTTTCCAGCAGGATGTTGACCGACTGCGCCTCGCGGCTGGTCCAGTTCAGCGCGGTGTTGGCCTCGCGCGCCAGGGCATAGTCGGCGACATAGGCCTCGAGACAGCCGCGCTGGCCACAGCGGCAAAGCGCGCCGTCCAGCTGCACCTTGGTATGGCCCAGTTCCATCCCGAGGCCCTGGGCGCCGCGATAGATCCGGTGGTTCAGCACCAGCCCCATGCCGACACCATGCTCGATCGTCACCACGGCAAAATCCGACAGCTGGCGCCCGGCGCCGAACCACAGTTCGGCCAGGGTCACCAGATTGGCGTCGTTGTCGACATGGACCGGCAGGCCGAGATGGGCGCTCAGCGTTGCGGCAAGCGGCACATGGCGCGCCGCAAGGACCGGCGACCAGTGAACCACGCCGGAGCTCGACTGGACAAAGCCCGGCACGCCGAGACCGATCGCGGTCAGTGCCGCGCGGCCGATGCCGGCGCGGTCGCAGACCCGGGTCAGCAGCGTCTCGGTCGCCGCGATCAGCCCGGACAATTCCATCGCGCCGGGCTGGCGCGGCATCGCCTCGTCGGCGACGAGATTGCCGGCGAAATCGACGATGACCGCGGTATGTTCGCGGTCCGACAGCTTGATGCCGGCGACCAGATGCGCCGCCGCCCGCACCCCCAGCGCCACCGCCGGCCGGCCGCGGCCGGGGCCGGCGCCAAGATCGCTGTCGCGTTGCGGCGAGACCTCCTCGAGCAGCCCCAGATCGATCAGTTCCGAGGTCAGCGTGGTCACCGAGGCCGGGCTGACCGACAGATCCTTGGCGACCTGGACGCGGGGGATGAAGCCGGCGGCACGGACCCGCTCGAATATCTGCTGGCGCATCGGGCGTGACGATTCGGACAGCGGCGGGATCAGCGGCCCGCAGCCGGGCTTGGCAGAGCCCATCCGTGCGGTTTCTGCACTATCCGCGCCGGGCATTTTATTTTCTTCCCAAAGCAATTGAGCCGGATATGGCACAGTTCCTGACCGGCTTCAGTCGCTTCCGGGCGCCTGCCCGACCGATCATTGCGTTCAGGTAGTGTGTAGTAGGGTTTTTAATTTGACAACTAAAATTATTATCGGCAATTTCAGGATACATCGGCGAATCCGTCGATCCGGGCCAACAGCCCGTCCGAAAGGGAGGAACATATGCACAAGTCCATTCTGGCCGCCGCCGCACTGGCGGCCGGCCTCGCAGGTTCGGCATGGGCCGAGACCAAGGTCGGCGTCAGCTGGTCGAACTTTCAGGAAGAGCGCTGGAAAACCGACGAGGCGGCGATCAAGGCCGCACTCGATGCCGCCGGCGCGACCTATGTCAGCGCCGATGCGCAATCGTCCTCGGCCAAGCAATTGTCGGATATCGAGGCGCTGATGGCACAGGGTGTCGACGCACTGATCGTTCTGGCGCAGGACACCCAGGCGGTGATCCCGGCCGTGCAGGCCGCCGCCGACGAGGGTATCCCGGTCATTGCCTATGACCGCCTGATCGAGGACAGCCGCGCCTTCTACCTGACCTTCGACAACGTAGAGGTCGGCCGGATGCAGGCCCGTGCGGTTCTGGAGGCCGCGCCCAAGGGCCGCTATGTGATGATCAAGGGCTCGCCCACCGATCCCAACGCCGATTTCCTGCGCGGCGGGCAGCAGGAGGTGTTGCAGGCGGCGATGGATGCCGGCGACATCACCATCGTCGGCGAGGCCTATACTGACGGCTGGTTGCCGGCGAATGCCCAGCGCAACATGGAGCAGATCCTGACCGAGACCTCGAACGGCGTCGATGCGGTCGTCGCCTCGAACGACGGCACCGCGGGCGGCGTCGTGGCGGCGCTGACCTCGCAAGGCATGGCCGGGATTCCGGTCTCGGGCCAGGACGGCGATCACGCCGCGCTGAACCGGGTCGCGGCCGGCACCCAGACGGTTTCGGTCTGGAAGGACGCGCGCGAGCTTGGCAAGGCGGCAGCCGAGATCGCCGTGGCGCTGGCGGGCGAGACCGCGATGGATGCGATTCCGAATGCGGCCAAGTTCACCACGCCGGGCGGCAAGGAAATGAACGCCGTCTTCCTGGCGCCGATGCCGATCACCAAGGGCAACCTGTCTGCGGTCGTCGATGCCGGCTGGATCACCAGGGACGCGCTGTGCCAGGGCGTCAGCGGCGGCCCGGCACCCTGCAACTGATCGCGGTCTTCCGCTGATCGCGGGCGCCCCCGATGCGGGGCGCCCGGTTGCGCCGCGCCGGCTCGCGCCCCCACTCATCCCTCTTGCTGACAGGAATGGACATGTCCGACGCGGCAAACACCCTGGCCCCTGCGGTCCAGAAGCGCGGCCTCTTGCAGACGCTGGAAGTCGACATGCGGCTTTTGGGCATGCTCGGCGCCTTCGCCCTTCTGTGCATCGCCTTCGGCATCGCGACCGGCGGGCTGTTCCTGTCGGCGCGCAACATCTTCAATCTGACGATCCAGACCGTCAGCGTCGCGATCATGGCGACCGGCATGGTCTTTGTCATCGTCACCCGCAACATCGACCTGTCAGTCGGCGCGATCGTCGCGATTTCCTCGGCGGTGATGGGCATGGCCCAGGTGCATTTCCTGACCAATGTCATCGGCCTTGGCACCGGGCATCCGCTGATCGCGCCCCTGGCGATGCTGTCGGGCCTGGCGACCGGCACCGCGGTCGGGGCCCTGAACGGCTGGTTGATCGGCTATCAGCTGATCCCGTCGTTCATCGTCACCCTGGGCGGGCTGCTGATCTGGCGCTTCGTCGGCTGGTATCTGACCGGCGGTCAGACACTGGCGCCGCTTGACGGCAACTTCCTGCTGTTCGGCGGCGCCGAGGGCACGCTGGGTGTCGGGCTTTCCTGGGTGGCGGGGGTGCTGGCTGCGGCCGCGGCGGTCTGGGGCATCTGGACCGCGCGGCGGGCCAAGCTGTCGCATGACTTTCCGGTCAAGCCGGTCTGGGCCGAAGGCGTCATGGCGGCGCTGGCGGTCGGGGCGATTCTTGGCTTTACCAGCATCCTGAACACCTATCAGGTGCCGCAAGGCAAACTCAGGCGGCTGTTCGAGGCGCGCGGCGAGATCATGCCCGAGGGCTATTCCGAAGGCTACGGCCTGCCGATCTCGGTGCTGATCCTGATCGTCGTCGCCATCGCGATGACGGTGGTGGCGCGGCGCACCCGCTTTGGCCGCTACATCTTCGCCACCGGCGGCAACCCCGATGCGGCCGAATTGTCGGGCATCAACACCCGGGCGCTGACCGTCAAGGTCTTTGCGCTGATGGGGTTCCTGTGCGGGCTGTCGGCGATCATCGCACAGGCGCGGCTGCAATCGCATCCCAACGACATCGGCACATTGGACGAATTGCGGGTCATCGCCGCGGCGGTGATCGGCGGCACCGCGCTGTCGGGCGGGATCGGCACGATCTACGGCGCGATCCTTGGCGCGCTGATCATGCAGTCGCTGCAATCGGGCATGGCGATGGTCGGGGTCGATGCGCCCTTGCAGAACATCGTTGTCGGCCTTGTCCTGGTATTCGCGGTCTGGATCGACATCCAGTATCGCAAGCGCATGGGAATCCGCAAATGACCACGCCCCTTGTCGAACTTCGCGACATCTCGATTTCCTTTGGCGGCATCAAGGCGGTCGATCACGTCTCGGTCGATCTTTATCCCGGCGAGGTCATGGGCCTGCTTGGCCATAACGGCGCCGGCAAGTCGACGCTGATCAAGTGCCTGTCAGGCGCCTATCAGGCCGACGGCGGAGAGATCCGGATCAATGGCGACAAGGTCGAGATCCGCAACCCCCGCGACGCCCGCGCGCTGAATATCGAGACGATCTACCAGACGCTGGCGCTGGCCGACAATCTCGACGCCGCCTCGAACCTCTTTCTGGGGCGCGAACTTGTGACCGCCTCGGGCCTGGTCGATGACGCGCAGATGGAGGCCGAGACCCGCAAGATCATGGCGCGGCTCAACCCCAACTTCCGCAAGTTCCACGAGCCGGTCTCGGCGCTGTCGGGTGGCCAGCGCCAGTCTGTCGCCATCGCCCGCGCGGTCTATTTCAACGCCAAGATTCTGATCATGGACGAACCGACCGCCGCCCTTGGCCCGCAAGAGACGCAGAT
>PHEC01000156.1 GCA_002841115.1 Alphaproteobacteria bacterium HGW-Alphaproteobacteria-6
ACGGCCACCAGCGAGTCGGCGAGCTGCGCGCGCACGCCGGACTGCATCTCCGCGGGGAAGGCGGTGACGATGCGCTGCAGCGCCTCGGCCGGGGTGGCGGTGCGCTTCTGGTCGCCCGCGGCACTGCCGGCGGGGCGCACGCCGGGGGTGACGATCAGCCGGCCGGCGGCTTCGGGCAGGGCGCGGATCGCCGCCGCCTCCTGCGGGCTGGCGATGACACCGTCGGCGCCGGCGACAAGGGCGCGGCGCGCCCGCTCGACCACCAGGTCGGGCAGCGCGCCGGGCCGGATCATCGCGGCGTCAAGATCGGCGCGGTCGGATGAGGTCAGGAAGGTCACCGCGAGGATCTTCAGCCCGCTGGCGCCGCGCCCCTCGGCCGCCGCCGTCACGACCGAGGGATCGCCGTGAACGGTGAGGAAATCATGCCCGAACCGCGCCAGCCCGCGCACCGCCGCCGTGATCGTCGCCGGAATGTCGAAAAGCTTCAGGTCGAGAAAGATGCGCTTGCCGTGATCGTCCTTCAACTCGTTGGCCAGGGCCAGGCCGCCGCCGGTCAGCATGCCGAGGCCGATCTTGTAGAACCCGACCGCCGGGCCGAGACGGCGCGCCAGTTCAAGGCCCTGCAGCGCATCGGGGACATCGAGCGCGACGATCAGGCGGTCATCTCTGGGCATGGGACACTCCGATTTGGCGGCGTGTCCGGTCTTTAGGCGCTGAGGCGGCGGCGGTAAAGCCGCCTCGCGGTCAGGCGGCCGAAGCCTGGCCGGGGTCGGGCGAGGCGGCGTGCCAGAGGTCGGGCCGGGTCGCGACCATCAGCTTGGCCGCGGCCAGAAGCCGGGCCCGCAGCGGCGCGGCGCCGGGGGCGCGGGCCGCGGCACTGATGCGCAAGTGAAGCTGGCGGGGTTGCGCGCCGTCGCGGTCGATCGCGAGCAGCGTCACCACCGCCTCGACCCGGTCGGCGCCGTCGCCAAGACGCCGCGCCCGGCTGACGCGCGAGGACAGGATCCGCATCAGAGCGTCCCCGCGGATCGCGATGCGGCGGCCGGCAGGGCGGCGGGGCGGATCGGCAGTTTCGGCTTGTCCGGCATGATGGTTTCCCGTTCTGAGGACCGTGGTGACCGCGAGTTAACCGCAATCGGCTTACCGAATGGTTTCCACGATCCGGGCGGCGCGATATGGCCGGCACATTCTTGAAATGCCTGCCGATGATGGCCAAGTCAGGCTCGGGACCCGGAAGGTGCTGTGCCGCATGGGCGGGCAGCCGGCTGGCCGGGGGCTTGCACAAAGGAGAATGCCGATGAACATGGAAAAGTTCACGGAACGGTCGCGCGGATTCCTTCAGGCCGCACAGACCATCGCGATGCGCGAGGGACATCAGCGTGTGCTGCCCGAGCATCTTCTGAAGGCCTTCATGGATGACGATCAGGGGCTGGCCGCGAACCTGATCCGCCGCGCCGGCGGCGCGCCCGAGCGGGTCACCGAGACGATCGATGCGACGATCGCGAGGATGCCCAAGGTCACGGGCGGCGACGGCCAGGTCTATGTCGATACCGCGCTGGTTCGCGTCCTCGACGAGGCCGAGAAGATCGCGAAGAAGGCGGGCGACAGTTTCGTGCCGGTCGAACGCATCCTGATGGCGCTGGTGATGGTCAACACCAAGGCCAAGGATGCGCTGGATGCCGGCGCGGTGACGGCGCAGGCGCTGAACACCGCGATCAACGATGTCCGCAAGGGCCGCACCGCCGACACGGCGAGCGCCGAAGAGGGCTATGAGGCGCTGAAGAAATACGCGCGCGATCTGACCGAGATGGCCGAGCAGGGCAAGATCGACCCGATCATCGGCCGCGACGAGGAAATCCGCCGCACCATGCAGGTGCTGAGCCGGCGCACCAAGAACAACCCGGTGCTGATCGGCGAGCCGGGCGTCGGCAAGACCGCGATCGCCGAGGGCCTGGCGCTGCGCATCATCAACGGCGACGTGCCCGAAAGCCTGAAGAACAAGAAGCTGATGGCGCTCGACATGGGCGCGCTGATCGCCGGGTCGAAATACCGTGGCGAGTTCGAGGAGCGGCTGAAGGCGATCCTGAAGGAGATCGAGGCGGCGGCGGGCGAGATCGTGCTGTTCATCGACGAGTTGCACACGCTGGTCGGCGCCGGCAAGACCGACGGCGCGATGGATGCCGCGAACCTGATCAAGCCGAGCCTGGCGCGCGGCGAGCTGCATTGCATCGGCGCCACCACGCTCGATGAATACCGCAAGTATATCGAGAAGGACGCGGCCCTGGCGCGGCGCTTCCAGCCGGTCCTGGTCAGCGAGCCGACGGTCGAGGATACCGTGTCGATCCTGCGCGGCATCAAGGAGAAATACGAACTGCACCACGGCGTGCGCATCTCTGACAGCGCGCTGGTCGCGGCGGCGACGCTGAGCCATCGCTACATCACCGACCGCTTCCTGCCCGACAAGGCGATCGACCTTGTCGACGAGGCGGCCAGCCGGCTGCGCATGGAAGTCGACAGCAAGCCCGAGGAGCTTGACCAGCTTGACCGCCAGATCCTGCAACTGCAGATCGAGGCCGAGGCGCTGAAGAAGGAAGATGACGCGGCCAGCAAGGACCGGCTTGAGCGGCTGGAAAAGGAACTGGGCGACCTGCAGCAGCAATCGGCCGAGATGACCGCGAAATGGCAGGCCGAACGCGACACGCTGGAAAGCGCGCGCGGGCTGAAGGGCGCGCTCGAGACGGCGCGCAACGAGTTGGAGCAAGCCAAGCGCGAGGGCAATCTGGCGCGGGCGGGCGAGCTTTCATACGGGGTCATTCCCGGGCTGGAAAAGCAGCTTGCCGGGGCCGAGGCGCGCGAGGATGCGCTGATGGTCGAGGAAGCGGTGCGCCCCGAGCAGATCGCCGAGGTGGTCGAACGCTGGACCGGCATCCCGACCTCGAAGATGCTGGAGGGCGAGCGCGAGAAGCTTCTGAAGATGGAAGAGGAACTGGGGCGCCGGGTGATCGGGCAGCATCCCGCGGTCGAGGCGGTGTCGAAGGCGGTGCGCCGGGCGCGGGCCGGGCTGAACGATCCGAACCGGCCGCTGGGCTCGTTCCTGTTCCTTGGCCCGACCGGGGTCGGCAAGACCGAACTGACCAAGGCACTGGCCGAATATCTCTTCGACGACGAGCATGCGATGGTGCGCGTCGACATGTCGGAGTTCATGGAGAAGCACTCGGTCGCCCGGCTGATCGGCGCGCCGCCGGGCTATGTCGGCTATGACGAGGGCGGCGTGCTGACCGAGGCGGTGCGCCGGCGGCCCTATCAGGTGGTGCTGTTCGACGAGGTCGAGAAGGCGCATCCGGATGTCTTCAACGTGCTCTTGCAGGTGCTTGACGACGGGGTCCTGACCGATGGCCAGGGTCACCGCGTCGATTTCAAGCAGACGCTGATCGTGCTGACCTCGAACCTTGGCAGCCAGGCGCTGAGCCAGTTGCCCGAGGGCGCGGACGGCGCGCAGGCGCGGGCCGAGGTGATCGAGGCGGTCAGGGCGCATTTCCGGCCCGAGTTCCTCAACCGGCTGGATGACCAGATCATCTTCGACCGGCTGACGCGCGGCGACATGAGCGGGATCGTCGAGATCCAGCTTCACCTGCTCGAACAGCGGCTGGCGGCGCGCAAGGTCACGCTTGACCTTGATCCGGCGGCGCGGGCCTGGCTGGCCGACGAGGGCTATGACCCGGTCTATGGTGCCCGGCCGCTGAAGCGGGTGATGCAGCGCAGCCTTCAGGATCCCTTGGCCGAGATGCTGCTGGCCGGCGACGTGAAGGACGGCGAATCAGTCGCGGTCAGCGCCGGCCCCGAGGGCCTGATCGTCGGTGCGCGGGTTTCCCGATCGTCGCGCCCGCGTCCCGGGGATGCGGTGCTGCACTGATCCGGCGGGGCCGGGGCGGACAGGCCGCCCCGGCCGATTCCCGTGGCAATTCAAGGTCGCGGCGCGCCCGTCGGCATGGCGGCGGCGCGATCGATCGTTACAGGGCGTGAACGCAGACGTGACGCGACAGGTTTGCGCTGTTTGCGATATCATCGGCGCGGATGCACCCTGCGACCCGATGGAGAGCCGTCATGCCCTGGCGCTACAAGTCCCCGATGAACTGGTCCGATGTCACGCCGCGCGCCGACTTCGTGAACCGTCGGCAACTGATCGCCGGGGCCGCCGCCCTTGGCCTTGGCGGACCGGCTTTCGCGAAGATCGCCGCGGCACCGTCGAAATATTCCACCGATGCGGCGCCGAACAGCCTTGAGGAAATCACCGGATACAACAACTTCTACGAATTCGGCACCCGCAAGGAAGAACCCGCGGTCAATGCGCAGAAGCTGACCACCGACCCCTGGGCGATCGAGATCGGCGGGCTGGTCGAGCGGCCGGGCACCTATGACCTGGCCGATGTCCTGGCCGGTCAGGCGCTGGAGGAACGCATCTACCGGTTCCGCTGCGTCGAGGCCTGGTCGATGGTGGTGCCCTGGATCGGCTTCGAGTTGGCGGGATTGCTGAACAAGGTCGGGGTGCAGCCGGGGGCGAAATTCGTTTCCTTCGAGACGCTGATGCGGCCCGAGGAGATGATCTGGCAGGATTATCCGATCCTGGAATGGCCTTACCGCGAGGGGCTGAGGATCGACGAGGCGATGAACCCGCTGACGATCATGGCCACCGGCCTTTACGGCGAGGAGATGCCGAAGCAGAACGGCGCGCCGATCCGGCTGGTGGTGCCTTGGAAGTATGGGTTCAAGTCGATCAAGTCGGTGGTCAGGATCGATCTGGTGGCCGAGCAGCCCAAGACCACCTGGAACATGATGAACCCGCAGGAATACGGGTTCTTCTGCAACGTCAACCCGACGGTCGACCATCCGCGCTGGAGCCAGGCGAGCGAAAGGCGCATCGGCTCGGGGCTGTTCGCCGGCCGGCAGGACACGCCGATGTTCAACGGCTATGGCGATGAGGTCGCCGCGCTCTATTCCGGTCAGGATCTGGCCAAGGACTTCTGAGCGGGATGATCGATGCCATCAATTCCCTGGCGCGCCGCGTCCCGGCGTGGCTTGTCTACCTTGCAGGCCTGGTGCCGCCGGTCTGGCTGTTCGTTCTGGCGTTGAACGGGCAGCTGGGCGTCGACCCGGTCAAGGCGCTGGAACACGAGATGGGCAAGCTCGGGCTGCAACTGATCATCGCCGGGCTCTGCATCTCGCCCCTGCGGCGGTTCGTCGGGCTGAGCCTGATCAAGTTCCGCCGGGCGATCGGCCTGGTGGCCTTCTTCTATATCGTGCTGCACTTCGCCACCTGGCTGGCCCTCGACATGGGGCTCAGGCTGGACGAGGCGCTGCATGACATCCTGCGCCGGCCCTATGTGACGGCGGGGATGGTCGGGCTGGCCGGGCTGATCCCGCTGGCGATCACCTCGAACAACTGGTCGGTGCGACGGCTGGGGCCGGTTCGCTGGCAGAAGCTGCACTGGCTGACCTATGTCGTCGCGCTGGCCGGGGGCATCCACTACGTCTGGCTGGTCAAGACCTGGACGCTGGAGTCGCTGATGTATCTGGCGGTGATTCTGGGGCTTCTGGCGCTGCGGATCGTGAAGATTCGCAAGCGCATGCACGCGGCCGCCTGAGGAATCGCCCATCCCGGGCCGCCCGAAGGCCGATTCCGCCACGCAGCCACGACCATCCGCCCGCCGAGTCTGTGGACAAGTCGCGAAACCCGGCCGTGACGGTCCGGCGACGCGCAATCTTCTTGCCGCCGGACCCGCCCAATAGTTGCCATAATTGCCCTAACCCCTAGATTTTGAGGGCAAAACAGGGGTCGATAAAAAAATGTCATGTTTCTCGAAAAAAGCGCTTGCGGTCTCCGGCCGCCGCCCGTAAATACCGCCTCACCGAAGCGGCACACACCGCTGCGGTGGACGGGACGGCGGAAACGCCACGACGTTCAAGACGAAAAAACGAGTGATATGCAGGCGGGCGCGCCAAGTAAGATACGGCGCTTCCGGTTGATTTTGTCTCTCATGCTCTTTGAAATCGCTGGTAACTGAAGAGATATGTGGGCGGTTTGGTCCTTTCGATGGATCAACGCTGCATATCGGCCTTCTAGGGGCAACCCGATGATGAAGGTGTCAGCTTCACTGTTTGACGGACTTCGTTCCCTTGGAACGAAGCACATCAGACAGATGATCCCTCCCCGCAAGGGAGGGTCGATGTGCAGAGGTTCGAACGTCAAGGTTAGCGTCGCAAGGCGCTTTCAACTTGAGAGTTTGATCCTGGCTCAGAACGAACGCTGGCGGCAGGCCTAACACATGCAAGTCGAGCGGACCCTTCGGGGTTAGCGGCGGACGGGTTAGTAACGCGTGGGAACGTGCCCAAAGGTACGGGATAGCCTCGGGAAACTGAGAGTAATACCGTATGTGCCCCTCGGGGGAAAGATTTATCGCCTTTGGATCGGCCCGCGTTGGATTAGGTAGTTGGTGGGGTAATGGCCTACCAAGCCTACGATCCATAGCTGGTTTGAGAGGATGATCAGCAACACTGGGACTGAGACACGGCCCAGACTCCTACGGGAGGCAGCAGTGGGGAATCTTAGACAATGGGGGAAACCCTGATCTAGCCATGCCGCGTGGACGATGAAGGCCTTAGGGTTGTAAAGTCCTTTCAGCTGGGAAGATAATGACGGTACCAGCAGAAGAAGCCCCGGCTAACTCCGTGCCAGCAGCCGCGGTAATACGGAGGGGGCTAGCGTTGTTCGGAATTACTGGGCGTAAAGCGCGCGTAGGCGGAT
>PHEC01000015.1 GCA_002841115.1 Alphaproteobacteria bacterium HGW-Alphaproteobacteria-6
GATCGCGTTCATTCGCATTCACGCGACCCACTCCAACCTTCTGATTTCGCCTGTCCGAGGAGCGCAAAACCGGTTCCCACTTTTGCGCGACATGCTCTAGCCTGCGCCCCGGTGGCCGTCCATCCCGAAAGCGACGGTTCGCCGGCAATTTCAGCGGCGGCCCGGTGCCCGGGCCAGGTCCTCTGTCTCGCCGTCCCGGACTGGCGCCGGGACGGTTCGGGCGGGCGAAGGGGGGCGCGCGCCGGCAGCCGGGCTCAGCAGTTCGGGACGTTGACGGCCAGCCCGCCCAGTGAGGTTTCCTTGTATTTCTCGTGCATGTCGCGGCCGGTCTGGCGCATCGTCTCGATCGCCGCATCGAGCGGCACGAGGTGGCTGCCGTCGCCCCTGAGCGCCAGCGAGGCGGCCGAGACCGCCTTGATCGCACCAAGCCCGTTCCGTTCGATGCAGGGCACCTGCACCAGCCCCCTGACCGGGTCGCAGGTCATGCCGAGGTGGTGTTCAAGGGCGATCTCTGCGGCGTTCTCCACCTGTTCGGGGGTGCCGCCCATGACCGCCGCCAGCCCGGCCGCGGCCATCGCGGCGGCCGAGCCGACCTCGGCCTGGCAACCGCATTCGGCGCCCGAGATCGAGGCATTGTGCTTGACGATGCCGCCGACCGCCGCCGCGGTCAGCAGGAACTCGCCGATCCGCGCCGGCGAGGCGCCCGGCACATGGTCGAGCCAGTAGCGCAGCACCGCCGGCAACACCCCGGCGGCGCCATTGGTCGGCGCGGTCACCACCTGCCCGCCGGCGGCGTTCTCTTCGTTCACCGCCATCGCATAGACGATCATCCAGTCGTTGATGACATGGGGTGCTGTCTGGTTCAGCCCGCGTTCGGCCATGAGCGCCTGGTGGATCGCCTTCGCCCGGCGCCGCACCTTCAGCCCACCGGGCAGGATGCCGTCGCTGGCCATGCCGCGCTCGATACAGGCGTTCATCACCTGCCAGAGCCGGGCAAGGCCGGCGTCAAGCTCGGCCTCGGCGCGGAACTGCACCTCGTTGGCGCGTTTCATCGCGGCGACCGACAGCCCCGAGGCCGCGGCCATCGCCAGCATCTCGGCGGCGGTGTGGAACGGAAAGGGACAGCCCGAGGGCCGGGCGGCGATCCGGCCGGCATCGGCAAGCTCGGCCTCGGTCAGAACAAAGCCGCCGCCGATCGAGAAATAGGTCTCGCGCAGGATCACGTCGCCCTGCGCATCGGTCGCCATCAGCACCATGGCATTGGCATGGCCGGGCAGGGCGGGGCCGTAGTCGAAGACCAGGTCGGTCTCGGGGCGGAAGGCCAGCGTCCCCAGGCCCGGCGGGGTGACGGTGCCGGTCGCCGCGATGGCGGCCAGCGCCGCCTCGGCCGCTGCGTGGTCGTAGCTTTCGGGCGCGAAGCCGGCAAGCCCGAGCACCGTCGCCCGGTCGGTGGCGTGGCCCTTGCCGGTGAAGGCGAGCGAGCCGTGCAGCGAGGCGCGCAGCCCCGCAGCGGTGAAGGGCGAGGCGCGCAGGGCATCGAGAAAGCGCGCGCCGGCGACCATCGGCCCCATGGTGTGCGACGAGGACGGGCCGACGCCGACCTTGAACATGTCGAAAACGGAAAGGAACATCGCGCGTCCTCGGGGTTCGGGGTCAGGGTCAGGGTCGGGGTCTCAGGCGCCGGGGGCGGAAGCATCGGCACAGGGTGCCGAGAAGATCGCCGCGCCCAGCCCCTCGGCCGCAGCACAGGCGCGGGCGGCGGGGCGTGCCTCGAGCGTCAGCGCCATCCGGGCCAGCGCGGGGTAGCGGGCAAAGTCGATGTGGCACGGGTCGTCGGGGGCGAAGGATTTCAGCCAGCGCATCAGCACCAGGACATAATAGCCAAGTGCCGAGGCCCGGTCGGGCGCGAACCAGTCCGGCGCCCCGGCGGCAGTGGCATCGAGAAGCGCCAGCGCGGTCTCGACCCGGGCCCGGCTGGTGGCGAGAAAGCCGGCATTGCCGGTCGCCGAGCCGGTGTATCTTTCGGGGTAGAAGAGGCCCATCAGCGGGGCGTGCAGATTGAAGCTGGTGAAGGCGAGCCACTTGAGGAAATCGCCACGCCCCGGCGCCCCGGGGCGCGGCGCAAGGGCGCCATGGGTTTCGCTCAGAAGGGCAAGGATCGCCGCGGTCTCGAATATCGGCCCTTCGGGGGTTTCCAGCGCCGGGATCTGGCCCAGCGGGTTGAGCGCGCGGTAGCCCGGCGCATCAAGCCCGCCCGCCGCCCGGTCGATCGGCACGGCGCGGTAGGGCTGGCCCAGTTCCTCCAGAACCAGCCGCACGATCAGGGCCGCGGTATCGGGGCTGAAATGCAGGACATACATGGCGCGTGTTCTCCTCTGGCGGCCTTATCGCGCGGATGGCGGGCGCCGGCACGGCGAAAAGCGACCCTTGCCGGCGGTTTCGGGCGGCCTTGCGCGGATCGCGGCCGCCACCCGGACTGCGGGTCGGGGCCAGCGGGTCGGGGGGCCCGCGATGCGGCGGCGGTCCGGGGTCTGGTGGCAGACCGGGCCGGCACCGGCCAGGGTTGGCCAGATTGCCCCTCGCGCCGCCCGGCCAATCCCCCTATAACCGGGGCGCATCACCAAAGGAGCGTGCCGATGCCGCAGAACCTCTCTCCGGTCGACAAGGCGAAATTCGCGGCCGCGTCGCGCGCGGTCGATTTCGTCGAGGCGGGGATGCGGGTCGGGCTGGGCACCGGATCGACGGCGGCCTGGATGGTGCGCATCCTCGGCGCCCGGGTCCGCGACGAGGGGCTGAAGATCGCCGGGGTCGCGACCTCGGCGCGCACCGCGGCGCTGGCACGGGCCGAGGGCATCACCGTGGTGACGCTTGACGAGGCGCGCTGGCTTGACCTGACCATCGACGGCGCCGACGAATTCGACCCGAAGCTGAACCTGATCAAGGGCGGCGGCGCGGCGCTGTTGCAGGAAAAGATCGTCGCCACCGCCTCGGACCAGATGATCGTCATCACCGACGCGGCCAAGGAGGTCGCCCATCTCGGCGCCTTCCCGCTGCCGGTCGAGGTGATCGGCTTCGGCCTTCAGACCACCCGGGCGCTGATCGAGGAGATGATCGAGGCGCTGGACGTGCTGGGCCGCAAGGTCACGCTGCGCATGAACGGCGACACGCCGCTGGTCACCGACGAGGGCAACCGCATCCTTGATCTGCATCTCGGCCGGATCGGCAACCCGGGACAATTGGCGATGGTGCTGAACCAGGTGCCGGGGGTGGTCGAGAACGGCCTTTTCATCGATATCTGCGACCGGGTGATCATCGGCCACGGCGACGGCGGCTTCGAGATGCGCGACATCATCACCGGCGCGGTCGAGACGGGGCGCATCGACTTTGCCGAAAGCGGCAACATCTTCGCCGATCTCGGCCATTGAGCGCTGCCGGGGACCGGGACGGCGGGCAAGAGGGACAGGACGCAAGCATGACCTTCGACTACGATCTTTTCGTCATCGGCGGCGGCTCGGGCGGGGTGCGCGCGGCGCGGATTGCGGCCGGCGAATATGGCGCCAGGGTCGGCCTTGCCGAAGAATACCGCATGGGCGGCACCTGCGTGATCCGCGGCTGCGTGCCGAAAAAGCTGATGGTCTTCGCCTCGTCCTACCGGGGTGCTGTGGAAGATGCCCGCGCCTATGGCTGGGAGGTGACGGCCGGCAATTTCGACTGGACCGCATTCCGGGCCAAGCTCGACACCGAGCTTGACCGGCTGGAGGCGGCCTATCGCGCCGGCCTGAACGGCGCGAAGGTCACCATCCACGATTGCCGCGCGACGCTTGAGGATGCCCATACCGTGCGGCTGACGGATGGCGGCAGGGTGACGGCGAAGCATGTGCTGATCGCCACCGGCGGGCGACCCTTCCTGCCGCCGATCGCCGCCGAGGCCGGCGCGATGACCTCGAACGACATCTTCCTGATGGAGCGTCTGCCGCGGTCGGTGCTGATCGTCGGCGGCGGTTTCATCGCCTGCGAGTTTGCCTGCATCCTGAACGGCATGGGGGTCGCGGTCACGCAGTTCTACCGGGGCGAGCAGATCCTGCGCGGCTTTGACGGCGAGGCGCGCGGCCATATCGCCGAGCATATGCGCGAGGCCGGCGTCAACCTGCATCTCGGCACCGAGGTGATCGAGATGACGCGGGTCGAGGGCGGCACCCGGGTCAAGTCGACCGACGGGCGCGAGGCGGTCTACGAGGCGGTGGTCTATGCCACCGGGCGGGTGCCCAATACCGAGGGCCTCGGGCTTGAGGCGGCAGGGGTGACGCTGGGGCGCGGCGGCAAGGTGATCGTCGACGACTGGTCGCAGACCGTGGTGCCCTCGATCTATGCGGTGGGCGACGTGACCGACCGGATCAACCTGACGCCGGTGGCGATCCGCGAGGGCCACGCCTTTGCCGACACCGTCTTTGGCGCAAGGCCGACCAGGCCCGATCACGCCCTGGTCCCAAGCGCGGTCTTCACCCAGCCCGAATTTGGCACGGTCGGGATGACCGAGGAGGCGGCGCGCGACGAACGGCCGATCGAGGTCTACGCGACCGCGTTCCGCCCCATGCAGTCGGCCTTCGCCGGCCGGCCCGACCGGGTGATGATGAAGCTGATCGTCTGTGCCGAGACGCGCAAGGTGCTGGGCTGTCACATCGTGGCGCCGGGCGCCGGCGAGATGATCCAGCTTGCCGCGATCGCGATCAGGATGGGCGCCACCAAGGAAGACTTCGACCGCACGGTCGCGGTCCATCCGGTGATGGCCGAAGAACTGGTGACGATGCGCAAACCGGTGCGCAAGGCTTGATTTTCCCGACGAAAAGACCAGTTGGGATGGATGAATATGGAAAAGGGGAAATGACCTGATGGCGGGAAGCGGCGGGCCCTGGGGGGGCGGCGGATCAAACGGCGGCGATGATGGCGACCGCCCGGGCGGTGACCGTCCGGGGGGCGGGCGCGGCGGCCGGCGACCGGGCGAAGGCCCGCAGATCCCCGAGATCGACGAGATCGTCAGGAAAGGCACCGAACAGCTCAAGGTGCTGATGGGCGGACGTGGCGGGCGCGGCGGTGGCGCCGGCGGCGGCCTGCCGCAGGGTCCGCGCCTGACCCGTGGCACGCTCGGCATCGGCGTTCTGGCGGCGGCGGCACTCTGGGCGTTCCAGTCCTTCTACACGGTCAAGCCCGAGGAAAAATCGGTCGAACTTCTCTTTGGCAAATATTCCTCGACCGGCGAGCCGGGGCTGAACTTCGCGCCCTGGCCCTTTGTCACCGCCGAGGTGATCCCGGTCTCGCCCGAACGCATCGAGGATATCGGCGTCGGGCGCAGCGGCGGCGACGAGGGGCTGATGCTGACCGGCGACGAGAATATCGTCGACATCGACTTCCAGGTGGTCTGGAACATCTCGGACCCGACGAAATACCTTTTCAACCTGCGCGACCCGCAGCTGACGATCGGCGCCGTGGCCGAGGCCTCGATGCGCGAGATCATCGCGCAAAGCCAGCTGGCGCCGATCCTCAACCGCGACCGTGGCGCGATCGCGGCGCGGCTGTCGGACATGATCCAGTCGACGCTGGACAGCTATGACAGCGGGCTGAACGTGGTCCGGGTCAACTTCGACCGGGCCGATCCGCCGCGCGAGGTCATCGACGCCTTCAAGGAGGTGCAGTCGGCCGAACAGGAACGCGACCGGCTGGAGAAAGAGGCCGACGCCTATGCCAACCGTGTCGTCGCCGGTGCGCGCGGCGAGGCGGCCCAGGTGCTGGAACAGGCCGAGGGCTACCGCGCCCAGGTGGTCAACCAGGCCCAGGGCGAGGCCAGCCGCTTTTCGGCGGTGCTGACCGAATACCAGAAGGCGCCGACGGTGACCCGCAAGCGGCTTTACCTCGAGGCGATGGAAGAGGTTCTGGCGCGGGTCGACAAGGTGATCATCGACGAATCCGCGGCCGGAAGCCAGGGCGTGGTGCCGTTCCTGCCGCTCAATGAACTCGGCCGCGCGGCCAGCCCGGTCACACCCGGTGCGGCCAGCACCTCGACCGTGGGGGGGAACAACTGATGAGCCGTTCGACCTATCTTCTGCCGCTGGCGGTGCTGATCGTCGCCACCATCCTGTCGTCGGTCTTCATCGTCGACGAGCGCAACAAGGCGCTGGTCCTGCAATTCGGCCAGATCCGGTCGGTGCGCGAGGATCCGGGGCTGTATTTCAAGCTGCCGCTGATCCAGGAGGTGGTGCGCTATGACGACCGCATCCTCGGCCGTGACATCGACCCCTTGGAGGTGACGCCGCTCGATGACCGCCGGCTGGTGGTCGATGCCTTCGCGCGCTACCGCATCACCGATGTGCGGCAGTTCCGCCAGGCGGTCGGTGCCGGCGGCGAAAGCTTTGCCGAAAGCCGGATCGACACCATCCTGCGCGCCCAGATCCGCGAGGTTCTCGGCTCGGTCACCTCGTCCGAGATCCTGTCGGCGGACCGTGCCGCCCTGGCCAACCGGGTCCGCATCGCGGCGCGCAACGAGGCGCGCGCCCTCGGCATCGATGTCGTCGACGTGCGGCTGAGGCGCACCGACCTGCCGGTGCAGAACCTTGACGCCACCTTCGCGCGGATGCGCGCCGAGCGTCAGCGCGAGGCGGCCGACGAGGTGGCGCGCGGCAACGAGGCGGCGCAAAGGGTGCGCGCCCAGGCCGACCGGACCGTGGTCGAACTGGTGTCGGACGCCCGGCGCCAGGCCGACATCGCCCGCGGCGAGGCCGATGCCGAGCGCAACGCGGTCTTCGCCGCGGCCTTTGGTGCCGACGAGGAGTTCTTCGAGTTCTACCGCTCGCTGGCGGCCTATCGCGCCGCCCTTCTGGGGGGCAATTCGACGATGGTGATCTCGCCCGACAGCGAGTTCTTCAACTACCTGAAATCGGCCACCGGCAAGCCGGCGCCATGATCACCGGCGCCATGATCACCGGCGGCATGGGCGCCGGGGCGGTCATCCTGCTGGCGCTCGGACTTGTGCTGTCGCTCGAGGGGCTGGTGCTTGCACTGGCCCCTTCGCGCATCGAGGATGTGCTCGACCTCATCCGCCGGATGCCGGTCGAGACGCGCCGCGCCATCGGGCTTGGGGCGCTCGCGCTCGGGATCGCGCTCATTTGGCTTGCCGGAGGGGTTGCAGGCTGAGACAATGATGCCGAAATAATATCCGGCAGTGCGACCAGGACGAGCCGTGACGCGCCGGCCGGGCGGCTGACCGGATCGGCATTGCGCGACAGGATATCGGCGGCCTTGCAAGGGCCGAAACGGACAAGGAGACGACATTGAAACCTCGGGTCACGACACTGACACTCGGCCGGACCGCGCCGGCGACGATGCTTCGGCTGGTCGCCCTGATGGCCCTCACACTGGCGCTGGCGCTGGCGATGGTCTGGCGCGCCGAGGCGCGCGGCGTGCCGGAAAGCTTTGCCGACCTCGCCGAAACCGTCAGCCCGGCGGTGGTCAACATCACCACCGCGACGGTGATCGCCGCCCCGGTCGGGCCGCGCCCGATGATCCCCGAAGGCTCTCCCTTCGAGGATTTCTTCCGCGACTTCGGCATGCCCGGCCCCGATGGCGGGCCGCAGCAGCGGCGGTCCTCGGCGCTGGGCTCGGGCTTTGTCATCTCCGAGGATGGCTTCATCGTCACCAACAACCACGTCATCGAGGGCGCCGACGAGATCTCGATCGAGTTCTTCTCGGGCCGCAAGCTTGACGCCAAGCTGATCGGCACCGACCCCAAGACCGATATCGCCCTTCTGAAGGTCGAAAGCACCGAGCCGCTGCCCTTCGTCAGTTTCGGCAATTCCGACCTGTTGCGGGTCGGCGACTGGGTGATGGCGATGGGCAACCCGCTTGGCCAGGGGTTTTCCGCCTCGGCCGGGATCGTCTCGGCCCGCGGCCGGGCGCTGTCGGGCAGCTATGACGACTTCATCCAGACCGATGCGGCGATCAACCGCGGCAATTCGGGCGGCCCGCTGTTCAACCTCGACGGCGAGGTGGTGGGGGTGAACACTGCCATCCTCAGCCCCAATGGCGGCTCGATCGGGATCGGCTTCTCGATGTCCTCGAACGTGGTGTCGAAGGTCGTCACCCAGTTGCGCGACTTCGGCGAGACCCGGCGCGGCTGGCTCGGCGTGCGCATCCAGGACGTGACCCCGGATGTCGCCGAGGCGATGGGCCTTGCGGTCGCGCAGGGCGCGCTGGTCACCGATGTGCCCGAGGGTCCGGCGATGGATGCCGGCATGAAGGCCGGTGACATCATCACCGGATTCGACGGTGCCGAGGTCAAGGACACCCGCGAACTGGTGCGCCGGGTCGGTGATGCCGAGGCCGGCAAGGTCGTCCGCGTCATCGTCTCGCGCGAGGGGCAAAGCCAGACCCTGCTGATCACCCTCGGCCGGCGCGAGGTGGCCGAGGGCGAGGCGGTGCCGGCCTCGACCGATCCGGCCGAATCGGCCGAGGTCGAGGTGCTGGGCATGACGCTCGGCACGCTCAGCGACGAGTTGCGCGGCCAGCTCGGCCTGCCCGAGGGCGCCGAGGGCCTGGTCGTCGGCGCCATCGACGAGGCCAGCGAGGCTTTCGCCAAGGGTCTCAGGCAGGGCGACCTGATCACCGAGGCGGGCCAGCAGAAGATCACCAGGCCGGCCGATATCCTGGCCCGCATCGCCGAGGCGAAAGAGGCCGGGCGCAAGTCGCTTCTCTTGCTGATCCGGCGCGGCGGCGACCCGCGCTTTGTCGCGCTGTCGGTGGAATGACCGGCGCGCGCCCAGAGCATGTCGCGCAAAAGTGGGAACCGGTTTTGCGCTCCTCGGACATGCAAAATCAACGGGTTAGAGCGGGTCGTGTGAATGCGAATGAACGCGATCCGCTCTGGCCCGGCCGGCTTGCCGGGGCAGGCGCGTGATCAGCGTTCCGGCACCGTCCCGGCCGGCGGCCGCAAGAGGTCGTCGAGCATCGCCGAGATGTCCTCGATCTCTTCGGCGACGACATGCACCACCTCGGCCTCGCGTTGCAGCCGACCGGTGACCCGCAGCAGCCGCGCGCCGATCACCGCGCGGCGGAACCGCTCGAACACCTTTGCCCAGACCACGATATTGGCGATGCCGGTCTCGTCCTCGAGCGTGACGAAGATCACCCCCTTGGCGGTGCCCGGCCGCTGCCGCACCAGCACCAGCCCGGCCACCGTGACCCGCGCCCCGGCCGGCGGCTCGTTCAGCCGGGCATGGGGCAGGGCAGAGGGCGGGCGCGGCCAGTCGGTCAGCGGGGTGTAGTCGGTCAGCATGAGAACAAGTGTAGAACATCTGCGGGGCGGCGCAAGCCCGCCGCCCTCTGGCAAACCGCGTCGGGATCGCCTATGTCGGACCGGACAGTTGATGCGGGTGAAGGGAAGGCCATGGCAAAGATCACTTATGTCGAATTCGGCGGCGCCGAGCATGTCGTTGACGTGAAGGCCGGGCTGACCGTGATGGAAGGCGCGCGCGACAACGGCATTCCGGGGATCGAGGCCGATTGCGGCGGCGCCTGCGCCTGTTCGACCTGTCATGTCTATGTCGATGCCGACTGGGTGGCGAAGCTGCCGAAGAAGGACGCGATGGAAGAGGACATGCTCGACTTCGCCTGGAAGCCCGATCCGGTCCGCTCGCGCCTCACCTGCCAGATCAAGGTCAGCGACGCGCTGGACGGGCTGCGCGTCTACATGCCGGAAAAGCAGATCTGATGCGGCCGGGCGTCGGCGGGCTTGCCTGCGCCCTGCTGATGCTGGCGCCCCCGGGTGGATCGGCGGCCGGAACCGTCGTGGCGGCGCAGTTCGCCGAGCCGACGACACGCTATGACCACGCCGTCCTTGGCGACGGCATCGAATACGGCGCGCTGGAACTGGTGCTGGCCGATGGCGGGCGGCGGCTGATCCGGCTGCCCGAAAGCCGGGTCTTCGAGGATCTGGCGCCGCGCCTCGCCGATCTGGACGGCGACGGCGCCCCCGAGGTGATCGTGGTCGAGACCGACCTGGCGCTGGGCGCGCGGCTGTCGGTCTATGACGCGGCCGGCCTGCGCGCCGCGACCCCGCATATCGGGCAGCCCTATCGCTGGCTGGCGCCGGTCGGGGCGGCCGATCTCGATGGTGACGGGCGGGTCGAGATCGCCTTTGTCGACCGGCCGCATCTGGCGATGGTGCTACGGGTCTGGCGGCTTGAGGGCGGTGCGCTGCGCGAGATCGCCGCGGCGCCCGGCCTGACCAATCACCGGATCGGCGCCGATGTGATCGAGGGCGGCATTGCGGCCTGCGGCGAGCGGCCGGCGATCCTGACCGCCGATGCCGGCTGGCGGCAGATCATCGCGACGCGGCTGGACGGCGGGCGGCTGGTCAGCGCGGCCCTTGGCCGCTACGCCGGCCCCGACAGCTTTGCCCGCCACCTCGCCTGTCGCTGAAAAGCGAAAGGGCACCCGCGGCCATGCCGGCCGGGTGCCCTGTCGAATTGGAGCGGGCGATGAGATTCGAACTCACGACCCTAACCTTGGCAAGGTTATGCTCTACCCCTGAGCTACGCCCGCGTCCTTGGGTAGGGCGGATTTATAAACTCCGGCCGGCGTCTGCAAGCGGAAAATCGTGGCGGGGCGGCAGATTCTCGGGCCGCGCCATGATTCGCCCAAGGGTTGAGCGGCGGGCGATCGCCGCGCCGGGTGGCGATGCCGCGCCGATCCTGGTTAGCGGATTTTTAAGCCCGGTCGCGGCAGTGGCCAAATCCGGCCCCGCACCCCGGGATTAACGATAAGGGCGAAATAGTGCCGCCGATCCGTCGCAACTATGTCGAAAAACGGGCAAATTTCAGGTGCCTGATCGTCCCATCGCCGCAAAACCGCCGCAGTGACGGCAAGGGCGGCCAGACCGATGAAACGATCAGCGAAAGGACCAGACCATGTTCATGCACGACGCCCAGAGCTTTGCCGCCGCCGAAAAGATCACCCTTGCCCTGCACGGGCTGACCGCCGCGGCGCCGGCCGGCGCGCCCGGCATCCTCGCCGGAAGCCTGGTCGAGACCGAGGCCGGCTGGTGCCCGGTGGAAAACCTCGCTCCGGGCGTGGCGGTCGCCACTTATGACGGCGGTTTCTGCCGGCCGGTGCGCATCGAGCGTCGCCATCTTTGGCCGGCGGCCGGGGCGGAGATGATCCATGTGCCGGGCGGCGCGCTCGACAATTGCAGCGATTTCGCGCTGATGCCGGGCCAGCGGGTGCTGATCGCCTCGGATATCGCCGAGGCGGTGCTGGACCGCGGCGCGGTTCTCTTGCCGGCGGCGTCGCTGGTCGGCTTCCGCGGGATCAGCCGCCAGCCGCTGACCCGTCCGGTCGAGATGGTCAGCCTGGTCTTCGCCAGCGACGAGGTGGTCTATGTCAACACCGGCGCGCTGATCCATTGCGCCGGCGACGGGGCGCCGGCTCTGGCGGCTGGCCTTGTGGCGGGCAGCGGTGGCGGAGCGGGGCGGGCCGGCTTTTTTGATCACCTCGACGGCAATCGCGCGGCGGCGCTTCTGGCGCTGATCGCCGATGGCGCACGGTCGACCGCCGACCTGGTCGCGGCCTGACCGGGGCCGGCCTGCCCTGCGGGGCAGGCGGTCCGGGCCGGGGGGCGAAGGCGGGCGGCAAGCGAGCGGGGGTTGAGGAAAGGCCAGGACGGGGGCGGTTGCGCCCCCGTCCGGCTTTCGGGCCGGCCGGGCGGCCGGCCCGGCCCGCCTTCAGCCGGCCCGCCTTCAGCCGGCGCGGCGGCTGCGGAAGACTGGCGCGGGCCCGCCTTCCACCGCCTCCTCGGCCGTATCCTGCACCGCGGCTTCCGCCGCGCCGGGTGCCGCGGCTTCGGCCGCGTCCTGCGCCGCGTCCTGCAGCCAGTCCTCGCCCCGGCCCTGCCCGCCATCTTGCGGATCGCCAAGCCAAGGCGCCGGGGCCGTGATCCCGGGCCCGCTGTCGGTGGCGTCTTGCGGGGCAGGCTCACCGGCCGTGTCGACTGGTGGTGCGGGTCTGTCGGCCGCGGCCCCCTGTCTTGCCGTGTCCGGATCCGGGACGGGCGCGCCGAAGCTGTCCCGGGGCCGGTCGGGCCACGGGTCGCCCCGGTCTGTCGCGATCCGGTCTGCGTCGCCCCGGTCCGCCCCGGTGCCCAGCGCATCGCGGATCGCCTCGGCGATCGACGGCGGCGCCGGCAGCGCCGGCGACAGGGTCGCATCCGCCTCCGCTGGCAGGGTCGCATCCGCCCCCGCGGACAGGGCCGCATCTGCCGTCGCGGACGGGGTTTCGCCCGGGGTCGCGGATGGCGCCGGCGCGTCGCAGGCTGCGTCCGAAGGCTCGGTCCGGCCGAGGCTGCGACAGACCGCGCGGGCGCGATCCTCGAGCATCCCGATCTGGCAGTCGATCCGCGCCAGCCCGGCCCGCCGCCAGCTCATCCGGTCGGCATCGGCCCCCTCGCCCTTCTTGGTCGCCTCACCGTCCTCGCCGAGCCAGGCCAGCGAGGCGCGCAGATTGGCCAGCGTCAGGATGACATCCTCGACCAGAAAGGCCTCGAAAGCCGCTTGTCTGTGTTCATTCATCGGATCACCCCGGTTACCCCGGGCGAAAGCCTAGGACGCGAGTTCCTAAGAACCGGCTAATGCCGTCCCCCGCCAGCCGCGCCCGCCAGCCGCGTCGCCGGCGCTCACTCCAGCTCGATCAGCAGGTCCTTGGCCTCGATCTGGCTGCCGGGATGGACATGGACCGCCCTCACCACCGCCGCCCGGTCGGCATGGATGCCGGTTTCCATCTTCATCGCCTCGATGGTCAGAAGAAGGTCGCCGGCATTCACCGCCTGCCCCGCCGTCACCGTGACCGAGGCCACCGACCCCGGCATCGGCGCGCCGACATGGGCGGGGTTGCCCTCGGCCGCCTTGGGCCTGGCGGTTGTCGCCGCCTTCACCGCGCGGTTCGGCACCCGGATCACCCGGGGCTGGCCATTCAGTTCGAAGAACACCTTGACCTCGCCCTGGTCGTCGGTCTCGCCCACTGCCTGCAGGCGGATCTCCAGGGTCTTTCCGGGGTCGATCTCGGCGGTGATCTCCTCGCCCGGCTCCATGCCGTAAAAGAAGGTCTTCGTCGGCAGGCTGCGCACCGGGCCGTAGATCCGGTGACGCCCCATGTAGTCGAGAAAGACCTTCGGATACATCAGGTAGCCGTTCATGTCCTCGTCATCGACCCTGAATCCCATGAGCTCCTTCGAGACCTCGGCGCGGGCGGCCTCCAGATCAACCGGCGGCAGATGCGCGCCCGGCCGTTCGGTCCGCGGCGCCTCGTCCTTCAGCACCTTCCGGACGATGGCCTCGGGAAAGCCGCCCGGCGGCTGGCCGAGGTTGCCGCGCAGCATGTCGGCGACCGAATCGGGGAAGGCCACGTCGACGCCCGGATCCTCGACCTCGGCCCGGCTGAGGCCCTGCGCCACCATCATCAGCGCCATGTCGCCGACCACCTTCGAGGACGGCGTGACCTTGACGATATCGCCGAACATGGCGTTGGCATCGGCATAGGCCTGCGCCACCTCGTGCCAGCGTTCCTCAAGCCCGAGGCTGCGCGCCTGCGCCTTGAGGTTGGTGAACTGGCCGCCCGGCATCTCGTGCAGGTAAATCTCCGAGGCCGGCGCCTCCAGCCCGGACTCGAAGGCCCGGTACTGATGGCGCACCGCCTCCCAGTAGTTGGAAATCTGCCGGATCGCGGCGATGTCAAGCCCGGTATCGCGCGGCGTATGGCGCAGCGCCTCGACGATCGAGCCGAGGCAGGGCTGCGAGGTGCCGCCTGAAAAGGCGTCCATCGCCGCATCGACCGCCGCAACCCCGGCCTCGGCGGCGGCCAGCACCGTCGCCCCGGCAATGCCCGACGTGTCATGGGTGTGAAAATGGATCGGCAGGCCGACCTCTTCGCCGAGCGCCTTGAAAAGCGCCCGCGCCGCGGCGGGCTTCAAAAGCCCGGCCATGTCCTTCAGCCCGAGGACATGGGCGCCGGCGGCCTTCAGCGCGCGGCCCATGGCGACGTAGTATTTCAGGTCGTATTTCGCCCGGGCAGGGTTCAGGATATCGCCGGTGTAGCAGATCGCCGCCTCGCAGACCTTGTCCTGCTCGATCACCGCATCCATCGCGACGCGCATGTTCTCGACCCAGTTGAGACTGTCGAAGACGCGGAAGACATCGATCCCGGTCGTCGCGGCCTGCCTCACGAACTCGCGCACCACATTGTCGGGATAGTTGGTATAGCCGACCCCGTTCGAGGCGCGCAAAAGCATCTGCGTCATCACGTTGGGCATGGCGCGGCGCAGGTCGCGCAACCGCTGCCAGGGGCATTCCTGCAAGAAGCGGTAGGCCACGTCGAAAGTGGCGCCACCCCAGCATTCGACGCTGAAAAGCTGCGGCAGGTTCGCCGCATAGGCCGGCGCCACCTTGATCATGTCGTGCGAGCGCATCCGGGTCGCCAGAAGCGACTGGTGGCCGTCGCGCATCGTCGTGTCGGTGACAAGCAGCCGGGTCTGCGCCACCATCCAGTCGGCGACCGCCTGCGGCCCCTTCGCCTCCAGCAGGTTGCGGGTGCCGGGCGCCGGCGCGGCGACAAGCCGCGGCAGCTTCGGCACCCGCGCCTCGGCCGGCGGTCGCGCCCGGCCGGCGGTCTCGGGATGGCCGTTCACGGTGATGTCGGCGATATAGGTCAGGATCTTGGTCGCCCGGTCGCGGCGCTTCTTGAAGTCGAAAAGCCCGGGCGTCGTGTCGATGAACTTCGTCGTATAGGTGTCGTTCAGGAAGGTCGGATGCTTCAGCAGGTTCTCGACGAAGGCGATGTTGGTGGACACGCCGCGCACCCGGAATTCGCGCAGGGCCCGGTCCATCCGGGCGATCGCCTGGCCGGGCGTCGGCGCCCAGGCGGTGACCTTGACCAGAAGCGAATCGTAATAGCGGGTGATGACGCCGCCGGCATAGGCGGTGCCGCCGTCGAGCCGGATGCCCATGCCGGTCGCCGAGCGGTAGGCGGTGATGCGGCCGTAATCGGGGATGAAACTGTTCTGCGGATCCTCGGTGGTGACCCGGCATTGCAGCGCATGGCCGGACAGGCGGATGTCCTCCTGGCTGGCCTTGCCGGTGGCCTCGGCCAGTGTTCTGCCCTCGGCGATCAGGATCTGAGCCTGGACGATGTCGATGCCGGTCACTTCCTCGGTGACGGTATGCTCGACCTGAACCCGAGGGTTGACCTCGATGAAGTAGAACCGACCCTCGTCCATATCCATCAGGAACTCGACGGTGCCGGCGCATTCATAGCCGACATGGGCACAGATGCGCCGGCCAAGCTCGCAGACCTCGGTGCGCTGTTCTTCGGTCAGGTAAGGCGCGGGCGCGCGCTCGACGACCTTCTGGTTGCGCCGCTGCACGGTGCAGTCGCGCTCGTAAAGGTGATAGATCGCGCCGTGCCGGTCGCCGAGGATCTGCACCTCGACGTGCCGCGCGCGCAGGATCATCCGCTCCAGATAGCCCTCGCCATTGCCAAAGGCGGCCTCGGCCTCGCGCCGCCCCTCGCGGACCTTCTCGACCAGGTCTTCGGGTCCGTTGATCGGCCGCATCCCGCGCCCGCCGCCGCCCCAGGAGGCCTTCAGCATCAGGGGATAGCCGATTTCGGCCGCCTCTTTCTTGATCGCGTCGAAATCCTCGCCCAGAACACCGGTCGCGGGGATCACCGGCACCCCGGCGGCAATCGCGACGCGCCGCGCGCTCGCCTTGTCGCCAAGCGCGCGCATGGTCTCGGCCTTCGGGCCGATGAAGGTGATGCCGGCCGCGTCGCAGGCCTCGACGAAATCGGGGTTCTCGGACAACAGCCCGTAACCGGGATGGATCGCATCGGCGCCGCAATCCTTCGCCACCCGGATGATCTCGGGGATCGACAGATAGGCCGCGACCGGGCCAAGACCTTCGCCGATCCGGTAGGCCTCGTCGGCCTTGAAGCGGTGCAGGCTGAGCTTGTCCTGCTCGGCATAGACCGCGACCGTGCGCTTGCCAAGCTCGGTCGCCGCGCGCATCACCCGGATCGCGATCTCGCCGCGGTTCGCCACCAGGATCTTGCTGAACTCTGCCATCGCGCGCCCTCCGCTTCCTGCCGCGAAGAATAGGGATGCTGCAGCGCAGCGCAATCCCCCGTTTCAGATCGAGGCCCCCGGCCTCACGCCCCCGGCCTCTGCCTCCGCAACCAGGCTTCTTCTGTTTCAAAATACCTCGGGGTCCGGGGCAGCGCCCCGGCCTTGCCCCCCCCTCCCGCGCTCAGCCCGCCGTGACCGATCGCGCCAGATCGCCCAGCCGCCGGGCACCCAGCTGGCCCATGTTGGCCAGAAGATCGCGCTTCAGCATCTCGACCAGATGCGCCGGCCCGGCCGGCCCGAGGGCGGCCAGCGCATAATGCCAGGCCCGGCCCATCATCACGAAATCGGCGCCAAGTGCCATCGCCCGCAAGATGTCCAGCCCGCCGTCGATGCCGCTGTCGAAGATCACCGGCAGCCGCGTCGCCGCCCGCACCGCCGGCAGCGCTGCGATCGTCGCCGGGGCGGCATCGAACTGCCGGCCGGCGTGGTTCGACACCCAGATCGCATCGACGCCCTCGTCCTGCAGCCGTGCCGCATCGTCGCCGTTCAGCACGCCCTTGACGATCAGCGGCCCCTCCCAGGCATCGCGCAGCGCGCGCAGGTAATCCCAGTCGGGCGAGGTCCTGAGCAGATAGCCGACATGCGCGGTCGACGAGGTCGTCGCCGAGGTGTCGGCATAGCTGTCCATCAGCCGCATCCGCGGCATGCCGTGGCGCGCCGTGCCCAGCGCCCAGGCCGGGCAGCGCAGCACTTGCGCCAAGAGCCGCGGCGTCAGCCGCGGCGGCTGGGTCAGGCCCGACCGGGTCTGGCGCTCGCGCCGGCTGGCCACCGGCACGTCGACGGTCAGGATCAGCGCCGAGAACCCCGCCGCCTTCGCCCGGCGCAGCATGTCGGCGCGGATGCCGGGGTCGCGCGGCGGGTAGATCTGGAACCAGCCGTCGGCGCCAAGATGCGGCGCCAGCGCCTCGGGGGTCTGCGCCGCGACGGTCGACAAGCCGTAGGGCAGGCCGGCCTCTGCCGCCGCCGCCGCCAGGATCCGCTCGGCATCCGGCCAGAACAGGCCGGACATGCCGACCGGGGCGATGCCGAAGGGCAGGGGGTGGGACCGCCCGAAGAGCGTGGCGGACAGGTCCGGGGCAAACTCGCCATGCAGGATCGAGGGCCGCAGCAGCACCCGGTCCAATGCCGCGCGGTTGCGCCTTTGCGTCGCCTCGGTCCCGGTCGCGCTGTCGAGGTATTCCCAGACGAAATGCGGCATCCTTCGGCGCGCCCGCGCCTTCAGATCCGAGATCGCCGGATAGTGCCGGAAAAGGTCCATGGCGGTTTTTCACCGGCGGCGATGACGAAGTCCAGCGAAACCATCGGAACAATATGAGAACTCGACTTTCATTCGGCCCTGCGAGCCGCTAGATTGCCGCCATGAGCAGCGCCGATGAACCCGACGCCTTCGAGGCCGCGTCCCTCTCCGCCCGCGCGATGGCGGCGCGGCCGGCGCCCTATCTCGACGGGCTGAACCCCGCACAGCGCGCCGCGGTCGAGGCGCTGCAGGGGCCGGTCCTGATGCTCGCCGGCGCCGGCACCGGCAAGACCCGGGCGCTGACCGCGCGGATTGCGCATATTCTGGCGCGCGGGCAGGCGCGGCCGAACGAGATCCTCGCGGTCACCTTCACCAACAAGGCGGCGCGCGAGATGAAGGAGCGGGTCGGCCGGCTGATGGGCCAGACGGTCGAGGGCATGCCCTGGCTCGGCACCTTCCATTCGCTCTGCGCCCGGATGCTGCGCCGCCATGCCGAACTGGTCGGGCTGAAGTCCAACTTCACCATTCTCGACACCGACGACCAGATCCGGCTGATGAAACAGCTGATCGCCGCCGCCAACATCGACGAGAAACGCTGGCCGGCGCGCCAGCTTGCCGGGCTGATCGACGGCTGGAAGAACCGCGCGATCAGCCCCGACCGGGTGCCGGCGGCCGAGGCGGCCGGCTTCAACGGCATCGGCACCGAGCTTTACGCCGCCTATCAGGACCGGCTGCGGGTGCTGAACGCCACCGATTTCGGCGATCTTCTCCTGCATGTGGTGACCATCCTTCAGGCCCATCCGGACGTTCTGGCCGAGTATCAGCGCTGGCTGCGCTACATCCTTGTCGACGAATACCAGGACACCAATGTCGCGCAGTATCTGTGGCTCAGGCTGCTGGCGCAGGGGCACCGCAACATCTGCTGCGTCGGCGACGACGACCAGTCGATCTATGGCTGGCGCGGCGCCGAGGTCGGCAACATCCTGCGCTTCGAGACGGATTTCCCCGGTGCCACGGTGATCCGGCTGGAACAGAACTACCGCTCGACCGAACATATCCTTGCCGCCGCCTCGGGGCTGATCGCCGCCAATGCCGGACGGCTCGGCAAGACGCTGTGGACCGAGGCGCGGGGCGGCGAGAAGGTGCGCCTGATCGGCCACTGGGACGGCGAGGAAGAGGCGCGCTGGATCGGCGAGGAGGCCGAGGCGCTGCAACGCGGCACCAGGGGCATGGACCCGGTCGGCCTTGACGATCAGGCGATCCTGGTCCGCGCCAGCCACCAGATGCGCGCCTTCGAGGACCGTTTCCTGACCATCGGCCTGCCCTACCGGGTGATCGGCGGCCCGCGCTTCTACGAGCGGCTGGAGATTCGCGACGCGATGGCCTATTTCCGTCTCGCCGTCTCGCCCGCTGACGATCTGGCGTTCGAGCGGGTGGTCAACACCCCCAAGCGCGGGCTTGGCGACAAGGCGGTGCAGACCATCCAGATGCAGGCGCGCGAGGATGGCAGCAGCCTTCTGGACGGCGCGCGTCATGCCGTCGCATCCGGGCGGATCGGCGCCAGGGGCGGTGCGGCGCTGCGCGTCCTTGTCGAGGGCGTCGAGCGCTGGCACCGCGCGACGCAGGCGGCCGACCACGACCCTGTCCGGCTGGCCGAGACGATCCTTGACGAATCGGGCTATACCGCGATGTGGCAGGCCGACAAGACGCCCGAGGCGCCGGGCCGGTTGGAAAACCTCAAGGAACTGGTCAAGGCGCTGGAGCAGTTTCAGAACCTTCAGGGTTTTCTGGAACATGTCGCGCTGATCATGGACAACCAGAGCGAGGACGCGGCCGAGAAGATCACCATCATGACGCTGCATGCCGCCAAGGGGCTGGAGTTTCCGGTGGTCTTCCTGCCGGGCTGGGAGGACGGGCTGTTTCCCTCGCAGCGCTCGATGGACGAAAGCGGGCTGAAGGGGCTGGAGGAGGAGCGCCGGCTGGCCTATGTCGGCATCACCCGGGCCGAACGGCTTGCCACCATCTCCTTTGCCGGCAACCGCCGGGTTTACGGCCAGTGGCAAAGCCAGCTGCCCTCGCGCTTCATCGACGAATTGCCGGCGGATGATGTCGAGGTGCTGACCCCGCCGGGGCTTTACGGCGGCGGTTTCGGTGCCGCCGGCATGGCTTCGGGCGGTGCAAGCGGGATCGAGGATCGCGCTGCGCGCGCCGATGTCTACAATTCGCCGGGCTGGAAACGGATGGCCGACCGGGCCGCGACGCGCCCGCTCGGCCAGCCGCGCGAGGCGCGCCATGTGGTGATCGACCTTGACGCGATCTCGGCCTTCACCGAGGGCGACCGGGTGTTTCACACCAAGTTCGGCAATGGCACGGTCGAGGCGGTCGAGGGCGACAAGCTTTGCGTTGCCTTCGACAAGGCCGGGGTCAAGCATGTGCTGGCCGGTTTCGTGACCGCCGCCGATCTGGCCGCGCGGGCCGCCGACGACATTCCCTTCTGAAGCGCCGGACCCGGTCGGGCCGTTGCAGGCCTCCGGCGGGGGTATTTGGCAACGAAGAATTGCCGGCGCGCCGAGGTTGTCGCGCGGGCGCCATGGTGGCGGCCCGCGGCCGCATCGGTCCGGTTGCGAAAAAAAACGGCGGCGCCCGGGAGGAGGTGGGCACCGCCGTTCACAACGCCGACCCCAGGGAGGAGGAGGGGGCCTTCGTGTCGGTTGCAAAGAGACGGCGGCACCCGGGAGGAGGTGGGCGCCGCCGCCCTTCACTGTGCCCGGCCCCAGGGAGGAGGAAGGGGCCTTGCGCGTCCGCTCCGGAGTGCCCCTGCGGGGGGTCCGGTAGTTGGTCTGCCAAGGCGGCCGGTCGCGGCCGGTCCTGTGGCAGGGAAGGTGCGGCGACCCCGAGGGAGGAGGTTCGGGATCGCCGCCCCTGTCACGGGCCCCCGGGAGGAGGTGGAGGCCCGCAGTGCGTTTCCGGCGCCCTTCGGGGCCGGTATCAGGCAGCGGCGGCATCAGGGAGGAGGCGATGCCGCCGCTTGTCCCCGCGGCCCTCAGGGAGGAGGAGGAGGGCCGCGGAAAGCTGTCTCAGTTGCCGTAGGCGGCCTCGATCGCGATCGAGTCGATCGTCGAGCGGTGCAGGCCGAGGTCGTTCAGGTCGCGGTCGCTGAGCAGGTTCAACTCGCGCACCGTCTCGCGGTAGACCCGGTAGCGCTGGCGCGCCTCGCGCAGGCCGACGAAGAAGGCGTGGATCCGCTCGGCAAGGCCGGTGTCGGCGCCGCGGATGAGGTTGATGCTGGCCATGTCATGTGCCCTTTCATTTCGCTTCGGCACCGCTATCGGCGCCGTTGTGATGAAGATGGACCTCATGCTGCGAGTGCACAATACCCCGCGGACTCAATGCCGCTATGCAGCAATTGCATGGCGTGCGGTTTCGATTTTGCCTTCCGTAACGGCACGTTGCACAATTTTGTCACAATCGGGCGGGGGCGGCATGGCCCGTTGCGCGGTGCCGGATCGGGGCGCGTTCCGCGCCAGCGCGAGGGCGCCCGTTGCGGGGCGATGCGGATGGCAGATCAAGGTCCGCGCCCGCCCGCGCGAGGCCGCTGCGGGACCGGCGGCAGGGCGGGGCACAGGTCGTGATGCGTGGTTCGGCGGTTTTCCGGGCTTTCATGGCACCTGCCTGGGGTCGCCTCGATAAATCGAATCACGCATCGGTGTCAGGCCCGTGATTCGGTCGATATTTGGCAGGTTCACGATAATTCCGGCCGGGTGATCGCCGCGTCTTGCAGGGATCCGGCACCGCCATCTGTGACTATTGTGCAGCATGCGGGATTTCATGGCACCGTGCAGGTCAAGAGAAATTTATCTATATGTGGTAGCTGGTATCTCTAAAAACTCAATTTGTGCTAGAGCTGATGAGATAATGCCACCGCCACTTCGCTTTTCGTTGCAATTCTTCGGCTCGATCGGCCTGGTTTTCCTGAGAGGTGAGAGAAGAAAATCGTTGCGTGGGGGTAAATCCCATGGCATCGATGATCACACGATGAGGACGGGCTGACAGACGGGGCAGCAAGACCCCAAAGAGGCGAAGTCAGGGTTCATACAGGCACCCGCTTTCATCCGACGAAGAAGATCCGGCGCGCGAGCGAGCAGCATCCCCCCAGGTGGCATGCGCAGCCGGGCAAACCCGGCAACGGGACCCAGAGATGGGACGAGGGCGGCGGATCGGGCAGTGGCAGCAGCCCGATCCGCCGTTGTCGTATTTCCGGGCCGGGTCAGGACGGTGACGGGGGCAAGGACAGTGACGGGAGCGCGGGCCATTGGCACGCAGGTTCAGAGGTTCGGGTATCTACAAGGTCGACGCGAAGGGTCGCGTCTCGATTCCCGCACCCTTTCGTCGCGTCATCGAGGCCTCGGACCCGGACTGGACGGAAGGCCAGCGCCCCAGCGTCGTCGTCGTCCATGGCCCGGAAGACCGCAAATGGCTTGAGGTCTTCTCGATGGAGGCGGTGAACGAGATCGACCAGCAGATCTCGCGGATGCAGCGCGCCTCGGAACATCGCCGCAGGAACGAGGATCTGATGTTCGGCCAGGTGGTCGAGTTGCAGGTCGACGATGACGGCCGGCTGTTGTTGCCGCAAAAGCTGCGCGACCAGATCGGGCTTGCGAGCGAGGCCTATTTCATCTCGGCCGGGGACTACTTCACCATCTGGAACCCCGAGACCCACAAGGCGATGGGCGGCTTCGACCCCGATTACGACGATCCGCGGGTGCATCTGCCGCCGCTTGCGGGGCCCTGAGCGATGGCCGCCGCGCGCGCCCGCACCACCCCGCCCCCAGCGCCCTCTCCCCATGTGCCGGTCCTGCTTGGCCCCCTCTTGCGGGCGGTGGCACCGGTCAGCGGCGTCTGGGTCGACGGCACTTTCGGCGCCGGCGGCTATGCCCGTGCGCTGCTGGCGGCCGGGGCGGCGCAGGTGATCGGCATCGACCGCGACCCCGGCGCCCTTGCCCTGGCGGCGCCCTGGGCCGGCGACTTCGGCGACCGGCTGCGGCTGATCGAGGGTCGGTTTTCCGAACTCGACCGGCTGGCCGGCGCGCCGGTCGATGGGGTGGTGCTCGATCTCGGGGTGTCGTCGATGCAGCTTGACCAGCCCGGGCGCGGCTTTTCCTTCCAGAAGGACGGCCCGCTTGACATGCGGATGGGCGCCGAGGGGCCGACCGCCGCCGATCTGGTCAATACCCTGCCCGAGGCCGACCTTGCCGACATCCTCTTTCACTATGGCGAGGAACGCGCGGCGCGCCGGATCGCCCGGGCCATCCTTGCCGCGCGCCCGCTTGCCACGACCCGGGATCTGGCCGCGCTGGTCGAGCGCTGCCTGCCGCGCCCCAAGCCCGGGCAAAGCCATCCCGCGACCCGCAGTTTCCAGGCGATCCGCATCGCGGTGAACGACGAGTTCGGCGAGCTTGCCGGCGGTCTCGAGGCCGCCGAGCGGGCGCTGCGCCCGGGTGGCTGGCTGGCGGTGGTGACCTTCCATTCGCTCGAGGACCGCGTCGTCAAGCGGTTCATGGCGTCGCGGTCCGGTGCCGACGGGCAGGGCAGCCGCCATGCCCCGGTGCAAAGCCGGGCCCGGCCGGCCTTCACCCTGGCGACGCGGCGCGCGATCGCGCCCGATGCCGCCGAACTGGCGGCCAATCCGCGGGCCCGCTCGGCCCGGCTGAGGGTCGCGCGGCGCAGCGATGCCCCGGCCGGGGCCAGCGACCGGGCGGCGCTCGGCCTGCCGCAACTCGCGCTGAAGGGACGCTAGCATCATGCGCAACCTTGCCTTCGTGCTGAGCGTGCTGTCGGTCATGGGGCTGGCCTTCTGGGCCTACCGCGAGAATTACCGCACCCAGGGCGAAATGGCCGAGGTGCGCGCGCTCAGGGACGAGATCGGCCGACTGCGCGAAAGCCTTGGCGTGCTCAGGGCCGAATGGGCCTATCTCAACCGCCCCGACCGGCTGCGCGAACTGGCCGACATGAATTTCGTGCGTCTCGGCCTGCTGCCGCTCGAGCCGCGCCAGTTCGGCACGATCGCCGACATTCCCTATCCCTTGCCGCCGTCGTCGGGCGGCCTTGCCGTCATCGGCGAGCCGGTCGACACCGTCGCCGAACAGGAGGCCCGGCCATGACCCGCACGCCCTTGCGCCCGCTGGCGCGCATCCTGTCCGCCCGCGACCGGGGCGAGAACCCCGATACGATCGAGCGCGAGAACATCCGCCTCCGGCGCGAGGCGCTGCGCGACCGTTCGCGGCAGCGGGCCGAGGGGCGGCTGCTGCTGCTCGGGGTGGCGTTTCTGGTGGCCTTTGCCGCAGTCGGGCTGCAGATGGGTGCGCTGGCCGCCAGCGAGCCGGCCGAGCCGCGCCGCGCGACCACCGGCGAGACGATCGCCACCCAGCGTGCCGACATCCTTGACCGTCAGGGCCGGGTGCTGGCGACCAACCTGGTCACCCATGCGCTTTACGCCCAGCCCCAATTCATGGTCGATCCGCTTCGTGCGGCGCGCGAGCTTGCGGCGATCTTTCCCGATCTCGACGCCGAGCGGCTGAAGGCGGATTTCACCGGCAAGCGCAAGTTTCTCTGGGTCAAGCGCAAGATCTCGCCCGAGCAGATGCAGCGGGTCCACGAGATCGGCGATCCGGGCCTGATGTTCGGCCCGCGCGAGATGCGGCTTTATCCCAACGGCACGCTGGCCGCGCATGTTCTGGGCGGCGCCGGCTTTGGCCGCGAGGGTGTCGGCTCGGCCGAGGTGATCGGTACCGCCGGGGTCGAGAAGGCCTTTGACGACTATCTGCGCGATCCGGCCAATGGCGGCGCGCCCTTGCGGCTGACGCTCGATCTGACGGTGCAGGCGGCGGTCGAGGAGGTGCTGGGCGGCGGCATGCGGCTGATGAATGCCAAGGGCGCGGCGGCGATCCTGATGGATGCGAAGACCGGCGAGATCGTGGCGCTGGCCTCGCTGCCCGACTTCGATCCCAACAGCCGGCCGCTGCCGCCGACCAAGGGCGATGCCGGCGACAGCCCGCTGTTCAACCGCGCCGTGCAGGGCGTCTACGAGCTTGGCTCGACCTTCAAGATCTTTGCCATCGCCCAGGCGCTGGATCTGGGGCTGGTGCGGCCCGAGACGATGATCGACACCAAGGGCCCGATGGTCTGGGGCCGCTTCCGTATCCGCGATTTCCACAACTACGGGCCGGAACTGTCGGTGCGCGATGTCATCGTGAAATCGTCGAACATCGGCACCGCCCATGTCGCGCAGCGCATCGGCGGGCCGCGGCAGCAGGACTTCCTGCGCCGCCTCGGCTTTTTCCAGCCGACCCCGATCGAACTGGTCGAGGCACCGGGTGCGAAACCCTTGGTGCCGGCGAAATGGCCCGAGATCACCATGCTGACCGTCTCTTACGGCCACGGCGTCGCGGCCAGCCCGCTGCATCTGGCGGCGGCCTATGCGGCGATGGTCAATGGCGGCACAAGGGTTGCGCCGACCATCGTGCAGCGGTCGCCGGCCGAGGCCGCGGCGAAGTCCGCCGCGACCGGCGGCGAGGCGCTGATCCGGCCCGAGACCTCGGCGATCATCCGCGGCATGCTGCGCGAGGTCGTGCAGCGCGGCACCGCGAGCCTGGGCGAGGTGCCGGGCTATGCGGTCGGCGGCAAGACCGGCACCGCCGACAAGCCCAAGCCCTCGGGCGGCTATTACAAGGACAAGGTGGTGGCCACCTTCGCCTCGGTCTTTCCCGCCCATGACCCGGCCTACGTCCTGGTCGTCACCCTCGACGAGCCGGTCGATACCTCGGGCACCGAACCGCGCCGCACCGCCGGCTGGACCGCGGTGCCGGTCGGCGCCGAGATCATCCGCCGCGTCGCCCCGCTGATGGGCCTCAGACCCGAGGTTGAACCGCTTGCGGGAGCCGGCGTAATACGGGTGCGGAACTGAGGGCGGGCATGGGGCGCAGCACATGGCAGGCGGCATGGCAGAGGGTATGGCAGAGAAGACGCGGTCGCTTGCCGAACTGGGCCTGACCGCGCAGGGCGGGCGCGAGGCGCGCATCACCGGGATTTCGGTCGACAGCCGGCAGGTCCGGCCCGGCCATCTTTTCGCGGCCCTGCCCGGCAGCCGGCTGCATGGCGGCGACTTCATCGCCTATGCGCTGAGGATGGAGGCCGCCGCGATCCTGACCGACCGCGCAGGCGCGGCGCTGGCGAAAGCGGCGCTGGCCGGGTCGGATGCGGCGCTGATCCTCGCCGAGGATCCGCGCCAGGCGCTGGCCTTTGCCGCGGCACTGTGGTTCGCCCGCCAGCCCGCGGTGATGGTGGCGGTCACCGGCACCTCGGGCAAGACCTCGGTCGCCAGCTTCACCCGCCAGATCTGGCAGGCGCTGGGCCACAGTGCGGCCAGCCTCGGCACCATGGGGGTGATCGGCGATTTCACCGCGCCGCTGGCCCATACCACGCCGGAACCGGTCACGCTGCACCGGCTTCTGGCCGCAATGGCCGAGGCCGGCATCAGCCATGCGGCGATGGAGGCCTCGTCGCACGGGCTTGACCAGTGCCGGCTTGACGGGGTGCGGCTGCGGGCGGCGGCCTATACCAATTTCAGCCAGGACCACCTTGATTACCACGCGGATTTCGACGCCTATTTCGCCGCCAAGGCCGGGCTTTTCGCCCGCGTCCTGCCTGAGGACGGCCAGGCGGTGATCAACATCGACGAGCCGCGCGGCCGCGAGATGGCCGGGGTTGCCGTGGCGCGCGGCCAGCACCTTCTGACCGTCGGGCGCGATGCGGCGGCCGACCTGCGCATCCTCGCGCAGCGCTTCGATGCCACCGGGCAGGATCTGCGCTTTGCCTGGAAGGGTCAGCCGCATCTGGTGCGCCTGGCGCTGATCGGCGGCTTTCAGGCCGAGAACGTGCTGGCGGCGGCCGGTCTGGTGATCGCGGCCGGTGAGGCGCCCGAGACGGTATTCGCCACCCTGCACGGGCTGACCACGGTGCGCGGGCGGATGGAACTGGCGGCCCGGCGCGACAATGGCGCCACGGTCTTCGTCGACTACTCGCACAAGCCCGGCGCGCTGGCCGCGGCGCTGCAATCCCTGCGCCCGCATGTCATCGGCCGCGTCGTCGTGGTCTTTGGCGCCGGCGGCGACCGCGACCGGCTGAAACGGCCCTTGATGGGCGAGGCGGCGGCGGCCCATGCCGATGCGGTCATCGTCACCGACGACAACCCGCGCACCGAAGACCCAGCCCTGATCCGCGCCGAGGTTCTGGCCGGCTGCCCCGGCGCAAGCGAGGTCAGCGACCGTGCCGAGGCGATCCTGCGCGGGGTCGATGCGCTCGGCCCCGGTGATGCGCTGCTGATCGCCGGCAAGGGCCACGAGACCGGGCAGGTCGTCGGCACCGACATCTATCCCTTCGACGACGCCGAACAGGCCAGCGTCGCGGTGGCCGCACTCGAAGGGCGGATCTGATGGCGGCACTCTGGACCGCCGCCGAGGCCGAGGCCGCGACCGGCGGGCGCGCCACCCGTGCCTTCGCGGTCACCGGCATTTCGATCGACACGCGCAACCTTGGCCCCGGCGATCTTTTCGTCGCGCTGAAGGATGTGCGCGACGGTCATGACTTTGTCCGCGAGGCGCTGGACCGGGGGGCGGCGGCGGCGCTGGTGTCGCGCATCCCCGAGGGTTGTGCGGATGCGCCGTTGCTGATCGTGCCCGATGTGCTGGCGGCGCTTGCAGCGCTTGGTGCCGCCGGGCGGGCGCGATCGGCGGCGCGCGTGGTCGCGGTGACCGGCTCGGTCGGCAAGACCTCGACCAAGGAGATGCTGCGCGTGGTTCTGGCCGGGCAGGGCCGGGTCCATGCCGCCGAGGCCAGCTTCAACAACCACTGGGGCGTGCCGCTGACCCTGGCGCGGATGCCGCGCGATGCCGATTTCGCGGTGATCGAGATCGGCATGAACCACCCCGGCGAGATCGAACCCCTGGCCCGGCTGACGCGCCCGCATGTCGCATTGATCACCACGGTGGCGCCGGCCCATCTGGAAGCCTTCGACGGGATCGAGGGGATCGCCCGCGAGAAGGCGGCGATCTTTGTCGGGCTGGAGCCGGGCGGCATCGCGGTCATCCCCTCGGGGCTGGAGGTCACGCCGATCCTGGTGGCGGCGGCGCAGACGGCGGGCGCGCGGGTGATCCGCTTCGGCACCGGGGCGGATGACGACTGGCAGGCCGGGCAGGTGCGCCTGTTGCCGGATGCGGTGGTGGTCAGCGCCCGCCATTCCGGCGGCGCGCTGCTTTACAAGGTCGCGACGGCGGGAAGGCATTTCGCCACCAACGCGCTGGGCGTTCTCGCGGTCGCGGCCGCTCTTGGCGTCGATCCGGCGATCGCGGCCTGCGACATCGGCCGCTGGCGCCCGCCGGCCGGGCGTGGCCGGCGCGAGCGGGTGCAGCTTGACATCGTCGAGGCGCAGATGGCCTTCGATCTGATCGACGACGCCTATAATGCCAACCCGACCTCGATGGCGGCCGCCTTCGAGGTGCTGGCGGCGGCCGAGCCGCGCAACGGCATCGGCCGGGTCAGGGACGGCCGGCGGATCGCCATTCTCGGCGACATGCTGGAACTGGGCGAGGGCGAGATCGCCGCGCATGAGGCGCTGGCCCGCGACCCGGCGATGGCGACGGTGCAGCTGGTGCATTGCGTCGGGCCAAGGATGCGCGCGCTCTGGCAGGCCCTGCCCAAGTCGCGGCGCGGCGAATGGCACGAAACCGCCCCGGCGCTGGCGGCGCGGGCGCATCAACTGGTCGATGCCGGCGATGTCGTGCTGGTCAAGGGCTCGAAAGGCTCGAAGGTCAGCCAGGTGGTTGACGCGCTGCGCAAACTCGGGCAACCGGGCGCGGCCGAAGCGCAGGGGGCCGAGTAGATGCTGTATTGGCTGTCGAGCCTGTCCGAGGGCGGCGATGTCTTCAACCTTTTCCGCTACATCACCTTCCGTGCCGGGGCGGCGTTCTTTACCGCGCTTCTCTTCGGCTTTCTCTTCGGCCAGCCGCTGATCGGCTTTCTGCGCCGCACCCAGAAAAAGGGCCAGCCGATCCGCGAGGACGGCCCGGAAGGCCATTTCGCCAAGGCCGGCACGCCGACCATGGGCGGGCTCCTGATCCTCTCGGCGCTTTTTGCCGGCACGCTGCTGTGGGCGCGGCTCGACAATCCCTATGTCTGGATCGTGCTGGGGGTGACGGCGGGTTTCGGGCTGATCGGCTTTGCCGACGATTATGCCAAGGTGACCCGGCAATCGACGCGCGGCACCTCGTCGCTCACGCGGTTCCTGCTTGGCCTTGTCATCGCGGCTCTGGCGGCATGGGCGGCGGCACAGGTCCACCCGGCGGCGCTGTCGGATCGGCTGGCGCTGCCGGTCTTCAAGACTGTGCTGATCGATCTCGGCCTTCTCTTCGTGCCCTTCGCGATGATCGTCATCGTCGGCGCGGCCAATGCGGTCAACCTGACCGACGGGCTGGACGGGCTGGCGGTGATGCCGGTGATGATCGCCGCCGGCACCCTCGGGGTGATCGCCTATTTCGTCGGCAACTTCAACTTTTCCGACTATCTCGGCCTGCATTTCGTCCCCGGCACCGGCGAGATCCTGGTCTTCTGCGCGGCGCTGATCGGCGGCGGGCTGGGGTTCTTGTGGTATAACGCGCCGCCGGCGGCGGTCTTCATGGGCGATACCGGGTCACTGGCGCTGGGCGGCGCGCTTGGCGCCATCGCGGTGGTGACCAAGCACGAGATCGTGCTGGCGATCGTCGGCGGCCTCTTTGTGGTCGAGGCGCTGAGCGTGATCATCCAGGTGCTCTATTTCAAGCGCACCGGGCGGCGGGTGTTCCTGATGGCGCCGATCCATCACCACTTCGAGAAGAAGGGCTGGGCCGAGCCGCAGATCGTGATCCGCTTCTGGATCATCTCGCTGATCCTCGCGCTGATCGGGCTGGCGACGCTGAAGCTCAGGTGAGGCGGGACGGCGGCCGGGTCAGGCCGTTTGCGGCAGCGCAAGGCCGGGCGCCCTGCCGATATGGCGCCGCAGCCGGCGCACCACGACCGCGCCCAGCACGATCGTCGTGGCGCTGAGCATCGGCGAGGTCACCAGGGCCTGGCCGAAGTCGGGAAACCCCGCCGCCGCCAGGGCGACGGCGAAGCGCGACAGGGCCACCGCCTCGATCATCGCGGCCAGGGTGGGCAGGACGACCAGCGTGATCGCGGCGGCGGTGCCGACGACGACGGCATAGGTCAGGCCGGTGAAGACCGCCAGAGGCATCCCGAAGACCACGGCATCATAGCGCAGATACATCAGCCCGCCGGCGGCGAAGGCCAGAAGCGTCGCGATCGCAAGCACCCGGCGGTTGTCGCGCAGGCGGCGGCGCAGATGGGCGAAAAGGGTCCGGGCAAGCTGCAGCATCATGGCGACAGGCTGTCAGCCGATTGCATCGCAATTGCGGCAGGCTCGGTGCGATTTCGCGGCAGCGCCACGGGGCCGGGGCCGAGGCGGGGCAAGGGCGATCCGCCGCCTGCCGGGGCCGGGCCGCCGGCGGCGCTCAGGGCCTCTGCGCGCCGCTGGCGGTGAGGTAGATCGCGTAGAGCGAGGTCGTCGCGGTGATGAAGAGCCGGTTGCGGCGCGGCCCGCCGAAGGTCAGGTTGGCCACCGTCTCGGGCACCAGGATCTTGCCCAGAAGGGCACCGTCCGGGGCAAAGCAGTGGATGCCGTCGGCGGCACTTGACCAGAGGTTGCCCGCAGCATCGGTGCGGATGCCGTCGGGAATGCCCTTGTCGATATGGGCAAAGACCCGGCCGTTGCGCAATCGCCCGTCCGCCACGTCGAAGGCGCGGATATGGCGGGGCAGGCCGGCATCGTGGCTGGCGGCACTGTCGGCGACATAAAGCACCGTCTCGTCGGGCGAAAACGCCAGCCCGTTCGGCTGGGCGAAGTCATCGGCGACGCTGACCGGCTCGCCTCCGGCCGGGTCAAGCCGGAAGACATGGCGGGCGTCCTGCTCAGGCTCGGCGCGGTAGCCCTCGTAGTCCGACAGGATGCCGTAGGTCGGATCGGTGAACCAGATGCTGCCGTCCGAGTGAACCACAAGATCGTTGGGCGAGTTCAGCCGTCCGCCCCGGTGGCGGTCGGCCAGCACGGTGATCCGCCCGTCCGCCTCGGTCCGCGTCACCCGCCTTGTGCCATGCTCGCAGCTGACCAGCCGGCCCTGGCGGTCGCGGCTGTGGCCGTTGGCGAAGTTCGAGGGCTGGCGGAAGACCGACACTGCCGTCGCCGCGCCGCCGCCCGCCGGCCCGACCGGGTCCGGCGCCCAGCGCAGGATCCGCTGGTTCGGGATGTCGCTGAACAACAGGCAGTTCAGATCGTCGAACCAGACCGGCCCCTCGGCCCAGCGGCAGCCGGAGAACAACTGCTCAAGCCGTGCCGAGGGCACGATCAGCGCGCGAAACCGCGGATCATGGCTCTCATGGATCGAAACGCTGGACATGCGGCACCCCTTTGCGGCTAGCCCGTCCCCGGCCGGCGGCCACTGGCCAGCACGATGACGGCGATGATGATGAGCCCGGTCATGATCAGCCGGACACCGGCACCGAACCCGTAGGAATTGAGCATCGAGACGACGAGGAACATGAACAGCGCCGCCCCCCAGATGCCCGGCACATTGCTGTCGCCGCCGGCCACCGCGGTGCCGCCGATGATGACGACGGCGATCGACATCAGAAGGTATTCCGCCCCCATGTTCAGGGCGGCCCCCCCCGAGAACGAGGCCAGCAGAAAGCCGCAGACCGCCGCCAGCACCGCGCAGAGGACGTAAGTGGCAAGCCGGGTGCCGTCGACCGGCATCCCGGCCATCCGCGCCGCCGGCAGGCTTTGGCCGATCGCGGCGATGCGGCGGCCGTAGACCGTGCGGTTCAGCAGCACCCAGGCCAGGACCGACACCGCACCGGCCACCAGCGCCAGGTTCGGCACCCCGAGCGTCGCGGCGGTGGTGAAATCGGCCAGCGCGGCGGGCGGCTTGATGCGCAGGCCGCGGTTCGACCAGATCGCCGCCGACTGGATCAGGAAGCTCATCGACAGGGTGGCGATGATCGGCGGGATCCTGAGCGCCTTGATCAGCGCGTAATTGGCCAGCCCGACCGCGAGGCCAACCAGAAGCGCCACGCCAAGCCCGGCGATCACCATCCCCTCGGCGCCGTTCATCAGCTTCAGCGCCAGCGTGCCGGCCAGCGTCATCGTCGCCGGCACCGACAGGTCGATGTTGCCGGGGCCAAGGGTGATGACGAACATCTGCCCGATGCCGACCAGCACCGAAAACGCCGCGAAGGTCAGCGTCGCCTGCGCCAGCCCGCCGGCCCCGCCAAGGCCGGTCACCGCGACGGTCGCCAGCCAGACCGCGAGGGCGGCGACGAAGGACCAGATCCAGGGCCGGCGCATCAGGCGCGCAAGGCTCATCATGCGCGTCGCCCCCCGCCGCTGCCCTGCTCGATCCGCCGCAGGACAAGGCGAAGCGCCAGCACGATGATCAGGATCGCCCCCTGCGCGCCGATCTGCCAGTCGGGCGACAGCCTGAGAAAGGACAGGAACGACCCGGCCAGCGTCAGCGTCAGCGCGCCGATCACCGCGCCCGCCGGCGAGACCCGGCCGCCGGTGAACTCGCCGCCGCCAAGGATCACCCCGGCGATCGACAAAAGCGTGTAGCGCAGCGCGATATTGGCGTCGGCCGCGGTGGTCAGCCCGACCAGTGCGATCCCCGCCGCCACCGCGAAGGCGGCGGCCAGCGCATAGGCCCCGGCGCGCACCATCAGCACCGACCAGCCGGCCCGCGCCACCGAGCGCGGATTGCCGCCGAGCCCGCGGATCAAGACCCCGAAGGACGACCGCATCACGATCAGATGGGCGACAAGCGCGATCACCAGCGCCGCGATGATCGCCATCGGCACCAGCGGCGGCTTCGACTTCATCACCGCAAGCGCCCAGCCCGGCGCCGCCCCGCCCGGCGCCGGCAGGATCAGGACCGCCAGCCCGCCCCAGACAAAGCTCATCCCCAGCGTCACCACGATCGCCGGCAGGTTGCGCAGATGGATGATCACCCCAAGGGCTGCATAGACGCCGATCGCCGCCAGCAGGATCAGCACCCCGATCAGCGGCGTGTCATGCAGGAAGGTCGCGGTGACGCAGGCGACGAAACTGACGAAGGTGCCCATCGACAGGTCAAGATCGTTGACCGCCATGATCAGCATCTGCGCCACCGTGGCCAGCGCGATCGGCACCGCGAGGTTGAACAGAAGGTTGAGGCCGGTGTAGCTCATCGCCCTTGGTTGCAGCCAGAAGACCGCCGCCAGCAGCGTGACCAGCGACAGCGCCGGGATCAGCAGCCTGAGCGCCTCGGCGGGGATCCTGCTCATGCCGCCGCCCCGGCGTGGAACGAGGCGGCAAGGATCGCCGCCTCGGTGATAGCCTCGCCGGCAAGTTCGGTGACGATGGCGCCGTTGCGAAAGACATAGACCCGGTCGCAGAGCGTCATTTCCTCGATCTCGGTCGAATACCACAGGAAGGTGCGCCCGGCCGCGGCCTCGGCCCGGATGATCGCGTAGACCTCCTGCTTGGTGCCGATGTCGACGCCGCGCATCGGGTCATCCATCAGCACGATCGGCGCCCGGGTCGAAAGCGCGCGGGCAAAGAGCACCTTTTGCTGGTTGCCGCCCGACAGCGACAGGATCGGGTTGCCGATGTCGGGGGTGCGGATCTGCATCCGCTCGCGCCAGCGCTCGCCGGCGGCCCGTTCGGCCCCATCGCGGATCAGGCCGTGCTGTGACAGGTCGCCAAGCGCCGCGGCCGAGATGTTGCGCAGGATGCTCCACAGATCGAAGCTGCCGTTCAGCCGGCGGTCGCCGGCGACAAAGGCGGCACGCGGATCGCGCCGGGCCAGCCAGTCGCCGCCCAGCATGGCGAAGATGTCGGTCAGCGCCTCGGTCTGGCCATGGCCGCCGAGGCCGGCCAGCCCGACCACCTCGCCAGCCCGGGCGCGCAGCGCCG
>PHEC01000157.1 GCA_002841115.1 Alphaproteobacteria bacterium HGW-Alphaproteobacteria-6
GGGCTGGCGCCGGCGCTCTGGCCCGGCTGGCAGGCGCGCGCCATGCTGCGCCGGGCGGCGCGAGACCCGGCGCGGGTTCGTGCCGGCGCGCTGGCGCCGTCCGAGTTCCGCCGCCGCGGCGGGCTCTTGTGGTGCGCGCTCAGCGGGCGCTGGTAGGCGCCGGGGGCAGGGCGAGGGGCAGGGGTCGGGGTTCAGGGTCGGGGCGCCGTCACTCGGGCACCGAATGGATCGCGAACTGCTCAAGGGCTGCGGCCTCGGCCTCGATATGGCGATAGGTCTCGCGCACCCCGGCCGCGGTCAGCTCGCGCAGCACCGTCAGCACGGTATTGGCCGGATGATCGGCGCAAAGCGCCGCCATCTGCGCCAGTTCCTCGGCCGCGACCGGGCGGGCGGCCTCCAGCGACGGCGCGCCGTAGAGGCTGACAAAATGCGCCGCCAGCGCCTCGATCAATGCGGCATGCTCAGCCGGCTCGATCCTTGTCACCGCGACGAAGGTGACGCGGCCGAAGGTCTCGATGCCGAGCCAGCCGTTGGCGAAGGCCTGGCGCGCCTTGCCGCTCAGGTCGGCCTCGGTCCAGTTGGAAAACTCGAACCCGCCCGGGATCGCCCATTCGCCGGTGCGGGCCGGGCGGTGAAAGACATTGCGGTCGCTTTCGTCGAAATGGATGGCACGGGCGAGATGCATCCTCAGTCCTCCTCGATCAGGTTCGAGAGTGGCACCAGCCGGGTCTCGTCTTCGGCGGTCTTGACCAGCAGGCCGAAGTTCTCGTCGACGCCGATAAAGCGGCCGGTCAGCACCGCGCCACCGACCGGCACGCTGACCGGCCGGTCGGGGTTCCAGGCCATGCCCTGCCATTCGCGGTAAAGCCGGGCGCGGCCCGCGGCGCTGTCCAGCTCGTTCAGCCAGATCAGGCTGTGGCGCGCCCAGGCGCCGATCAGCGCGATCGGCTCGACCGCGCCGCAGCCCTCCTGATCGAGCGCGGTCCAGTCCGGCGTCTCGCCCGGCTCCCAGTCCGGCGGCAGCGCCAGCGTCAGCTAGAACCCGACCACCAGCCAGTCGGGCAGGGCGGCCGGATCGCGCAGCGGGGCGGCGACATGCAGCCCGCCGCAATGGCCGCCGTTCAGCCGGATGCCGCCCGACCATTCCAGATGCACCGCCGATTCCGGCGGGGCGAGCACGCCCAGCGCATTCTGCAACCCGACCGCGCAGGCGATCATCGCCGCCATCGCCGGTTCCAGCGCCACCTCGGGCGCCAGCACCAGCGCCGCGCGCGCCCGCGTCTCGGTCACCGACCAGGCGACCAGCCCGGAATCGACGCCGCGCCGGGCCTGATCGCAGGCGATGGCAAAGGGGTTGGCCGGCCCCGCCGCCAGACCCTTCATCAGCGGCGGGAAATCCGGCGCCGCCGCCGTCGCCGGGGGATCACGGTCGGTGACGCTCATGCCTGACCCCTCATGCCTGATCCCTCATCCCAGACCCCCTCATCCCGGGCCCCCTCATCCCGGGCCCCCTCATCCCGGGCCCCCTCATCCCAGACCCATCTCGATCAGCCGCCGCGCCAGGTCGCGAAAGGCGCGGGCCTGCGGTGCGTCGGGCTTCGAGACCACCACCGGCGCGCCGCCATCGGCGGCGGTGCGGATGTCGAGGTGCAAGGGGATCTCGGCCAGAAGCGGCACGCCGAGCTTTTCGGCCTCGCGCGCCACCCCGCCATGGCCGAAGATATGTTCCTCGTGGCCGCAGTTCGTGCAGACATGGGTGCTCATGTTCTCGATCAGCCCGACGATCGGGGTGCCGAGCTTGTTGAACATGTCGATGCCCTTGCGCGCATCGAGAAGGGCGATGTCCTGCGGGGTGGAAACGACGATGGCGCCGTCGACATGGGTCTTCTGGCACAGCGTCATCTGCACGTCGCCGGTGCCCGGCGGCAGATCGACGATCAGCACGTCAAGCGCCCCCCACTGCACCTGAAACAGCATCTGCTGAAGCGCCCCCATCAGCATCGGGCCGCGCCAGACCACCGCCTCGTCCTCGCGCGTCATCAGGCCGAGCGACATCAGCGTGACGCCGTGATTCCTGAGCGGCAGGATGGTCTTGCCGTCGGGCGAGGCCGGGCGGCCGGAGATCCCCAGCATCCGCGGCTGGCTCGGCCCATAGACATCGGCATCGAGCAGGCCGACCCGGCGGCCCTCGGCGGCCAGCGCCACCGCGAGGTTGGCCGCCACCGTCGACTTGCCGACCCCGCCCTTGCCCGACGCGATGGCGAGGATGCGGTCGACCCCGGCGACCGGCTCGGGGCCTTTCGGCTTCGCATGCGCGGCGGATTTCAGGTCGGGCGGCTTCGGCGCGCTGTGGGCGGTCATCACCACCGACACCGCGGCGACGCCGGGCAGGGCGCGCAGCATGGTCTCGGCCGCCGCCCGCGCCGGCTCCATCGCGGAGGCGCGGGCCGGGTCGATCTCCAGCACGAAGCGCACCGCTCCGCCGCCGGGGCCGTCCTCGACGGTCAGCGCCCGCACCAGGCCGGCGCTGACGATATCCTGGCCGCCGACCGGATCGGCGATGTCCCTGAGGCGCTCAAGAACCTCCTCGCGGGTGACACTCATGCACCGGGCCCCTTGATCTTGCCGGTCACGACATGGCTGAGGTTCAGCCCCTCGATGCTCAGCACCATGCGCGCGGTCATCTCCTTGCCGGCCACTTCCGGGCCGGCCTTGCGCACCGCCTCCTCGATCGCCTGCTGCGAGGTCACGCCGACCTGCTTGAGGAACTTGCGCAGTGACATGTTGAATTCGTCATCCATCTTTTCCGTCATCCCCTGCTTGATGTTGACCGCCGCCCCGCGACCCGCCTAGCATTGCCGCCAGGAAGGTCGCGGAGCATGCGAAGACCTCTGGCCATTGTGATCCTTGTGGCGGCGAACCTCAACGCCCTCGCGGCGGGCCTGCGCGCCGAAGAGGCGCGCGACTTCACCCTGTCGGTCAGCGCCGAGATCGCCGAGAGCGGGCTTCTGGCGCATATCCTGCCGCGTTTCGCGCTGAAGACCGGGCGGCGCGCGGTGATCGCCGGGGCCCCGGCCGCGGTGCGGATCGGCCCCTTGGCCGAGGGCGGCACCCCGGTGATGGCGCGCGGCGGCCGCCGCTTCGGCATCAGCCTTGCCGGCGAGCATGACGCGGCGCGGCGCTTTGCCGGATGGCTCACCTCGGAAATCGGCCAGCAGGCGATCGCCGGCTTCACCCCGGCCGAGGGCGCGCCCTTCACCGGCGCGGTAGAGGCCGAGGTGGTGGCCGAGGTGGTGATCACCGGCGACAGCGCCCTTGGCCGCCGCGTCGCCGAGACCCATTGCGCGCGCTGCCACCGGATCGCACCCGAGGGCCGCGGCATCGGCATCGGCTCGACCCCGTCCTTCGCGGCGCTGCGGGCGCTGCCCGACTGGGACGAGCGGTTCATGGCCTTCTACGCGCTCAACCCGCATCCGTCCTTTCTTCAGGTCGAGGGGATCACCCCGCCCTTCGATCCGGCCCGCCCGCCGGCGATCGTGCCGGTGGCGATCACCCAGGCCGAGGCCGAGGCGGTGCTGGCCTATGCCGCCAGCATCGCGCCGGCCGATCTCGGCGCGCCGATCGTCAACCGCTGATCGCCAGGGCGGCCGGGTGCGCATCAATGATCCCGGCGCTTCGACAGATAGTCGTCGGTGGTGCGCACCCGTGGCCGGTCGGCGGCGGCAAAGGGATTGTCCTGTCCGTGCAGGCTGGTCCGCACCCGGCAGTCGTCGCACATCCGGATCAGCCGGCCGGCGGCAGTGTCGGCGAACATCGGATGCTTGCCGGCCAGCTTTTCCACGATCTTCTCGACCGTCGAGCGGACCCCGAAAAGCTTGCCGCATTCGATGCAGGCAAAGGGTTCTTCCTCGTGCAGGACGACCTGCGACAGCGCCGCGTCCGAGGGGTCGAAACGCGGCACCAGCCGGATCGCATCCTCGGGGCAGATCGTCGCGCAAAGCCCGCATTGCAGACAGGCATCCTCCTGAAACCGCAGTTGCGGCATGTCGGGGTTGTCGCCAAGCGCGCCCGAGGGGCAGAGCGAGGCGCAGGACAGACAGAGCGTGCAGGCATCGGTATCGACCAGGACCGCGCCGTAGGGCGCGCCCTCGGGCAGGGGCACGGGTGTCCCGTCCCCCGCCAGCAGCGCCCGCGCCGCCAGCCGCGCCACCTGCCGGCGACTGCCCATCGGCAGGACCGGCGCGGTGGCGGCATCCATCGGGCAGGGCTCGCGCAGCGCCGCGGCCAGCGCCTCGGGGTCGGCAAGATCCAGTGTCCGCAACCGCCCGGCGCCGCCCATCGCCTCGGCCAGCGCCGTCTCGCGGGCGATGGTGTCGCGGTCTGACCCCGGCGCCAGCAGCAGATCGACCGTGGCAAAGCCAAGCGCCAGCGCCGCCAGCATCTCGGCATGGCCGAAGCCGGCGAGTGCTGCGACCGCCAGCGGGATCACCGCGGCCGGCAGGCCCGACCCGTGCCGCGCCGCCAGCGCGATCATCGACGCGCCGTGATCGGTGTCGTGGACCAGCAGCCGCGGCGCATGGCCGGCAACGCTGCGGTAGGTCTCGGCCAGCACCCGCATCCGGGTCAGGTCATGGCTGACGGCCGGCGCGTCATAGGTGATCGCGCCCGAGGGGCAGAGCGCCGAACAGGCGCCGCAGCCGGCGCAGATCAGCGCGTCGATCGCGACATGATCGCCGTCGGGGCGGATCGCGCCGGTCGGGCAGGCGTCAAGGCAGCGGGTGCAGCCGGTCTGCCCGGCCCGCGAATGGGCGCAAAGTTCCGGTGCCAGCGCGACATGCAGCGGTTTTTCAAACGTGCCGATGTGGCGGGCAGCCTGGAACACCGCGGCGGCGACGGCCAGCGGCGCGCGCGGGTCGGCGCGCAGATAGCCGTCGCGCTTTTGCGGGGCCGGGAACAGCGGCGCCGCCCCGGACAGATCGAGGATCACGTCGCAGCCGGTCTCGGCCCCGTCGCGGGGCGGGGCAAAGCCGAAGTCGCCGCGCCCGCCGGGCTGCATCTGCGCCAGCGCATCGAGATGCAGGGTGAACCGCCCGAGCGTGCCTTCGGCGCGGCGGATCCGGCCGCGCACCACCTCGAAGCCGCCACGCAGGGTCGGGGCCGCGCCGTCATCGGTGATCAGCACCGTCACCGCCAGCGTTTCGGCCAATGTCGCGGCGGCGGCACAGGCCACCTCGGCCGGGCCGATCACCAGACAGCGCCCCTCGGAGAGGACATCAAGCGCCTTGACCGCCGGGGCGGGCAGGGCCGCCTCGGCGATCAGCGCGGCCATCTTGGCCGTGGCATCGCCCCCGTCGCCCCAGCCGGCGCGGTCGCGGATATCGACGAAAGCCGGGGCATCGCGGCCGAGTTCGGCGGCGAGGTCGGCAAAGCGCGCCGCCTCCTGCGCGCAGGCGATGATCAGCGGGCCGTCGGCCGCGTTGGTCCCGTCGGTGGTCCCGTCCGCCGCGAGCGCGGCGCGGGCGGCGGCGATCTCGTCGCCGCAAAGCGCATGGTGAACCCGCGAGCATGCGCGCCCGGTCGCCGCCGCAAGCGCCTCGCGGTCGATCTTCTGGGTGCCAAGACAATCGCACAATATCAATGACTTGGTCATTCTTTCCTCCCCCGCGGCGCGCACCGCAACCGAACCGCCCTCGGCCCCCCGCCGGTCTCCTGCCGGGTCCGCTCGGGTCCGCTCGGGTCCGGCCGGGCCCGAACTAGGCATGAAAGCGCCGCTGGCGTAAAGACCCCCGGTCGCGGCGCCGGCCTGATTCGTCGAAAATCGTGGTCACATTTCCTGACCAAATCGCATGGGGTTCGCCGGCCGGTCATTTCGTCCCGCCGCTCGGGTCGCACCCCGGGGTATCGGGACAAAATGTCCACATGCCGGGCGGCATGACGCGAAAGTGTGCGATTCGCGGAAATTCCGCTTGGCCGGCGCGGCGTTCGCGGTTCAGTCTTTATTCCGGAGCGGGCCGGCGAAGCCCGACGGGGAGGAATTTCTTCAGCAGATGGCGTTGGTTCGCGCATCCATGCCGATCGGCATCATCGTCCGGCGCACGCCGGGGGTGACGCGCTGGGCCGCCTGGGCCTGGCGGGTGGTCGGCGCGCTGCCCGGCGCCGGGCGGGCGAACTGGCGCGAACTCCGGCGCGAGGGCGAGGCGGTCGAGTATCACGCGGCGACGCTGACGCTGGATCTGTGGTCGTCGGATACCGAGGCCTACCGGGTGGCGCTTGGCGCGAAGGTGCCGGGGCTGATCGTCGTGCTGCACGAGGACCGCGAGCCCGGCGCGCGGATGCCCTGGCGCCCGGCCTTCGTCACCGCATCGCCCTATGAGGGGCAGGATTTCTGCGACAGCGGCGACGGGCTGGTCGAACAGGTGCCGATGCCGCTGGCGGTGATCGCCTGGCTGCGCGACTTCGTGCGCGACCACCATGCCGAGACCGCCTTCATCAAGCGCCGGCGCGACCGGGTCGCGATCGACCGGGTCGAGGACGGCAAGGGCGATCCGCGCATCCGCCAGCTTTCCGATGTCTACCGCGCGCCGCGCGGGCCGGGACAGGAGCCGCCGCGATGAGACCGGGACGCGACGACAGCCCGGCACCGCTTGCCGGCTTCTGGGCGCGCCGGCGGGCCGCGGTCCGGGCCGAGGCCGAGGCGGCGCGGGCCGCT
>PHEC01000158.1 GCA_002841115.1 Alphaproteobacteria bacterium HGW-Alphaproteobacteria-6
AGACGAAGGAAAAAGCCGCGTCGCGGGCCAGGGCGATGCGTTGGCCGGGCGGCACCACCGGCAGGGCCGCGCCGGCGGCAAGCCGGGTCGCGCCGGCAGCCGCGCGCAAGGCCGCAAGGTCGATATTGGCGGCGACGAAGGCGCCCGCCTCGGCGATGATCCGGCCGAGCTCCGGCGTCTCCTCGGCCTGCAGCAGGCCGAGATGCCGTTCGGGCACGGCGATGCCCGGGTTGCGCGGCAGCGCCCCGAAGACCGTGATGCCTGCGGCCGCCATGCCGGCGCGCACCAGCGCCTCGTGGCGCGGCGAGGCGACGCGGTTCAAGACCACGCCGGCCAGCGTCACCTCGGGCCGCATCGCCGCAAAGCCCAGCGCCACCGCCGCCGCCGATTGCGCCTGCCCCGAGACGTCGAGCACCAGCACCACCGGCCAGCCGGTCAGCGCGGCAAGGTCGGCCGAGGCGCCGGTGCCGGCCTCGCCGCGCTGTGCCACCCCGTCGAAAAGCCCCATCGAGCCTTCGGCGAGGATCAGGTCGGCCGCCTCCGCGACACCGATCAGCCCGGCGATCCGCTCCGCCGACATTGCCCAGCTGTCAAGGTTGACCGACATCCGCCCCGAGGCGGCGCGGTGAAAGGCCGGGTCGATGTAGTCGGGGCCGCTCTTGAGGGGCTGCACCGCAAGGCCGGCCGCGCGCCAGGCCGCCAGCAGACCCAGCGTCACGGTCGTCTTGCCGGTGCCGGAGGCGGGGGCCGAGATGATCAGGCCGGGCGGGATCATTCGCCCTCCGGAAAGCGTGGGGCGGTGCCGACCGGGCGATAGCGGCGGTCATAATCGCCGGCATAGAGCCTGCTTTCACCGAATTCTTCGGCGCCGAGCGATCGGCCGACGAAGATCAGCGCGGTGCGCTCCATTTCCGCCCCGACGGCGGTTTCCAGCGTGGCGAGCGTCGCGCGCACCACCCGCTGATCGGGCCATGAGGCGCGCCAGATCACCGCCACCGGGCAATCGGGCCCGTAATGCGGGGTCAGTTCCGCCACCACGCGGTCAAGCACATGAACCGAGAGGTGGATCGCCAGCACCGCGCCGGTGCGGGCGAAATTCTCCAGCGTCTCGCCCGGCGGCATCGCGCTTGCCCGGCCCGAGGTCCGGGTCAGCACCACCGACTGCACCAGCCCCGGCAGCGTCAGTTCCGCCCCGAGCGCCGCGGCGGCCGCGGCAAAGGCCGGCACCCCCGGCGTCACGTCGTAGGCAATGCCAAGCGCGCGCAGGCGGCGAAGCTGTTCGCCCATCGCCGACCAGACCGACAGGTCGCCGGAATGAAGTCGCGCGACATCGTGGCCTGCGGTATCGGCGGCGGCGATCTCGGCGACGATCTCGTCCAGCGACAGGGGTGCCGTGTTGACGATCCGCGCCCCCGGCGGGCAATGCGCCAGCACCGCTTCCGGCACCAGCGAGCCGGCATAAAGGCAGACCGGCGAGGCGGCGATCAGGTCGCGCCCCCTCAGCGTCAGCAGATCCGCCGCGCCCGGCCCCGCGCCGATGAAATGCACCGTCATCCGTCGATCCTTTCCGCAATTGCCGCCGTCGCAAGCCCGTCCGCCGAAACCTCGCGCGGACCAAGCAGCCGGGCGCCGGGGCCGGCGGCGGCAAGCGCCGCAGCCTCGGCCAGTGATCCTGTGCCGAACCGCGCCGCCACCCGCGCCGAGTGTGTCAGCGTATCCACCCCGGCCAGTTCGTCCCGCCCGACCGCCCGCACCGCCAGCCCGCATTGGGCGGCGAAGCCGACGAAGGCCGGCGCGGCCGCCTTGTCCGCAGCGGTCGCGACAAGATCGGCGCGGCCGCCGGCCCGGGCCAGTGCATCGGCCAGTGACGCCACCGTCGCCGTCCCGCGAAAGCCGAAGCCCGCGGCCCTCATTTCACCATACTCCACTGCACGACCGGGCGCGCCGCCTGCCAGCCGCGCATCCGGCCGAGGGGCTCGGCCGTCGCCAGTTCGATCCGCATCAGCGTGCCGCCGAAGCGTGCCTGACAGGCCGCCAGCAGCGCCTCGGTATCAAGCGTCACCGCATTGACCACAAGGCGTGCGCCGTCGGGCAGATGCGACCAGACAGTCTCTATTCCAGCGCGATCCGCACCGCCGCCGACAAAGACCGCATCCGGGGCAGGCAGGTCGCCCAGCGCCTCCGGCCAGCGGGCCTCGGTCACCGATATCCGGTGCGTCAGCCCGAAGGCCGCGGCGTTGCGTCCGAGGTTTTCCGCCCGGTCGGCGCGCGCCTCGACCGCATGGGCCACCGCCCCCGCTGCGGCAAGGCACCACTCGACCGAGATCGAGCCGGACCCGGCGCCCAGATCCCAGAGCACCTCACCCGGCCGGGGCGCCAGCGCCGAAAGCGTCAGCGCGCGGATCGGGCGCTTGGTGATCTGCCCGTCATGGGTGAAAAGCGCGTCCGGCAGGCCACTGGCGCGGGGCAGGCCGGCCGCGCCGCGCACCTCGATCCCGGCCGCGACCGGATGACCGACATCGGCCAGCGCGAAACCCTCGGCCGTCGTCTCGCGCAACCGCTCGCGCGGGCCGCCCAGCGCCTCCATGACGATCAGCCGCGATGGCCCGAAGCCGCGCGCCGCCAGCCATGCCGCCAGCCCCGCCACCGCCGCCCCGTCGCGCAGCAGGCAGATCACCCGCACCCCGCGCCCCAGATGCGGCACCAGCCGCTCGAACGGGGCGGCATGCAGGCCGAGGCAGACCACCTCTTCCAGCCGCCAGCCAAGCCGCGACGCGGCCAGGGAAAACGTCGAGGGTGCCGGGTGGCAAACCCATTCACCGGGGGCGAGACGCGCGGCAAGACTGCCGCCGGCGCCATGCCAGAACGGATCGCCCGAGGCCAGAACCACCACCTTGCGGCCGCTTTCGGCCAGCACAGGATCGATTGCGAAGGGCACCGGCCATTCCCGCCCGCGCGCGCCGGCCTCTGCCAGGGCAAGATGACGTGGCCCGCCAAAGACGATTTCGGCCCGCGCCAGCGCATCGCGGCTTGCACCGGCGAGGCCGGCATGACCATCTTCGCCCAGACCGATGATCGTCAGCCAGGGATCAGCCATGATGCGCGTCCTGCTTCTGGGCGGCACCACCGAAGCCAGCGCGCTTGCCCGCCAGCTGGCGGCCGCAGGCGTGACGGCGGTGTTTTCCTATGCCGGGCGCACAGACAGCCCGGCGCCGCAGCCGCTGCCGGTCCGGATCGGCGGTTTCGGCGGGCCCGAAGGGCTGGCGCGCTATCTCATGACCGAGGGCATCACCCATGTCATCGACGCCACCCACCCTTTCGCCGCGACGATCAGCGGCAATGCCGTCGCCGCCTGCGCCGCGACCGGGATACCGCTTTGTGCCCATGAACGCGCAGCCTGGGTGGCGGGCGAGGGCGACGACTGGACCCATGTCGCCGATATCGCCGCTGCCGTTGCCGCCCTGCCCGAGGAACCGACGCGGATCTTCCTGGCGATCGGGCGGCAGACGATCGACCCCTTCGCCGCCAAGCCCTGGCATCAATATGTCCTGCGCCTTGTCGATCCGCCGAAAGGCAGGCTGCCGCTGCCGGGGGCCGAGGTGATCGTGGCGCGCGGCCCCTTCGATGCGGCGTCCGACCAGCGGCTTCTGGCCGCGCGACGCATCAAGCTGATCGTTGCCAAGAACGCCGGCGGCGCGGGTGCGCGTGCGAAACTCGACGCCGCCCGGGCGCTGCGCATCCCGGTGGTGATGATCGACCGCCCGGCGCTGCCGCCGCGCCATGTCACCGCGGACCCGGAGGGGGTGATGGCATTTCTCGGTCATCCCGCCACCCTCGGGGTATAGACGAAGCGCCCGATCCGGCGGGTATCGGGATTGCCGAGGATGACGACGGTGCGCATGTCGGCCATCTCCGGCACCGCCTCGGCCAGGGTCACGGTCTGTAGCGCTTCCTCGGGGGTTGAAACCGCGCGGGCGAAGGAAATCAGCCGTCCGCCGCCGCATTCCTCGCGCAGGACATCAAGGGCGCGGGCGAACTGATGCGGGCGGCTGCGCGAGCGGGGGTTGTAGAAGGCCATGGCAAAGCCGGCTTGCGCCGCCAGCCGCAGGCGGCGTTCGATCAGGTCCCAGGGCTTGAGGTTGTCCGACAGGTTGATTGCGCAGAAATCATGCCCCAGAGGCGCGCCAAGCCGGGCGGCGGCGGCCAGCATCGCGGTGATGCCGGGCAGCACGCGGATATCGAAGGCGGCGGGATCGGGGCGCGCCTCCAGCGCCTCGAAGACCGCCGCGGCCATGGCGAAGACCCCCGGATCGCCGGACGAGACCACCGCCACCCGCCGCCCCTCGGCCGCCATGTTCAGCGCCAGGTTGGCGCGGTCAAGCTCGACCCGGTTGTCGGAGGGATGCGCGGTCAGCCCGGCGCGCAGGGCGACGCGCGCAACATAGGGAATGTAGCCGACGACATCGCTCGCCTCGGCCAGCATCGCGCTGACCTCGGGCGTCACCAGCCCCTCGTCTCCGGGGCCGAGACCCGCGACCGCGATCCAGCCGGTCATGGCCGCCGGCCCTGGCCATGGACGACGACGATCGAGAAATAGGGCGTCACCTCGTCGGCCTCGGAAAGCCGCTGCACCCGTTGCCCGGCCATCGTGCCGCGCTCGATCAGCCAGGCGGCGCCAAGCCGCCCGGCCTTGGCCAGTGCCCGGCGCAGTTTCGGCAGGTTGCGCCCGATCTTCATGAAGACAAGCGCATCGGCGTCGCGGGCGCGGGCCTCGAGTTCGTCCTCGGGCAGGGTTGCCATCAGCACGGTCAGCACGTCATCGCCCCAGGTGATCGGCAAGCCGGTCGCGGTCCAGCAGCCCGACATGCCGGTGATGCCGGGAACCACCTCGACCTCGGCCCGGCCCTGAAGCCGCGAATGCAGGTGCATGAAAGAGCCGTAGAAGAACGGATCGCCCTCGCACAGCACCAGAACCGTCTCTGTTCCGGCCAGATCGGCCAGTCTCCCGGCCCAGTCATCGTAAAATTCCGCAAGCAGCCGGTTGTATTCCGGGTCGGAGAAATGGATCTCGGTCGTTACCGGATATTCCATCGGATACTCGGCCGCCCCCGGCGCCAGCATCCCCTCGACGATCTGCCGCGCCTGCCCGGCCCGGCCGGCCTTGCGGAAGAAGGCGACATGGGCCGAGGCGCGCACGAGGCGGTCGGCCCGCACACTCATCAGTTCCGGATCGCCAGGGCCGAGACCGACGCAGATGACCTTTCCGGCTGCGCAAGTCATCGTCATTCCTTCCGGCTGGCAAGGGCGTTGACCGCCGCCACGGCGATCGCCGAACCGCCAAGCCGGCCCTGCACGATCAGCGCCGGCACCGGCAGGTCGGCCATCAGCGCATCTTTCGATTCGGCGGCACCGACAAAGCCCACCGGACAGCCGATGATCGCGGCCGGGCGCGGGCAGGCCGGATCCTGAAGCATGTTCAGCAGATGAAAGAGTGCCGTTGGCGCATTGCCGATCGCCACAACCGCACCGCCCAGGTGCGGCCGCCACAATTCCAGCGCGGCGGCCGAGCGGGTGGTGCCCATCGCCCCTGCCAGGTCGGGCACGCGCGGGTCGTGAAGGGTGCAGATCACCGGGTTCGCGGCCGGCAGGCGTGGCCGGGTTATGCCCTCACTGACCATCCGCGCGTCGCAAAGGATCGGCGCCCCGGCCTCGAGTGCTGCGCGGGCGGCGATGGCCATGCCCGGCGAAAAGCGCACGTCCCGTTCCAGACCGACCATCCCGGCGGCATGGATCATCCGGACCACGACGGGATCTTCCTCGGGCGTGAACCGCGCCAGGTCGGCCTCGGCGCGGATCATCGCGAAGCTTTGCCGGTAGATCGCCGCGCCGTCGGTTTCAAAGCTGTGGGGCATCGGGCGCCTCGGTCAGGGTGGCAGGGACAAGCGTAGCGGGGTCAAGCCCGTGGCGGCGGGGCGGGTCGGTGGCGGTGCCGTCGCGAATCAGCGCCAGCGTCCCGCCCGGCTCGCCGACAAGCGTCAGCGCCGCCGCGCCGGGATGGGCGCAGCCCTTGGCGCAGCCCGACACATGCAGCACGCCGCCCGGCGGCAGCGCCGGCGCAAGTCGCCGGGCAAGGGCGCGGGTGGCGACATGGGCCTGCGGGCAGCCGGGCGCCCCGGTGCAGGCGTAGACGTTCAGAAGCGGGTTGCCCGGGCCGGTGATCACCCCGGGAATGGCCGGCGGCGCGGTCCGGCCCTCGATCAGCAGCATCCGCCAGGGCGTGACCCGGATCGGGCCGGATCGCGCCAGAAGAGACAGGGTTTCGGCACTCATCTGCCCGAACTCGAAAGCGACGAGACAGCCTTGCGGCACCGGCCCCGGCAGGGGTGGCGCGGCGTCGGCGCGCGGGCCGACCCGAACGGCGCGAAACGCCTCGGGCAGCACCGCGCGCCGCGCCAGATGTGCCGCCATCCGGCCCCTTCCGGCGGGCGCCCCGCCGCTGGCAAGGAACCAGCGCGCAAGCTCAAGCGCCAGCGTGGCGGCGGAGTCCACCGTCGCCGGGGCGCCGGTCGCGGCACCGTCTGCGCGCACGATCAGGCCGCCGGCCCCGCGTTCGATCCGGATATCGGCCGACGTGTCAAAAAGGACGGGCCGCGGGCCGCAATCGACCGCATAGCCGAATTTCGCCGGCGTGGCGGGGG
>PHEC01000159.1 GCA_002841115.1 Alphaproteobacteria bacterium HGW-Alphaproteobacteria-6
AACCTGCGCGCCGAGGAGGACGCCCGTGAGGTGGCGGACGAACATGACACGCTTGCCCGCGAAAAGACCGACCTCGAAGAGGCGATCAAGAAGCTGCGCGCCGGGATCAACGGGCTGAACCGCGAGGGGCGCGAGCGGCTCTTGACCGCCTTCGAACAGGTCAACACCAACTTCCGTGTGCTCTTCACCCATCTCTTCGGCGGCGGCGAGGCGAACCTCGTGCTGGTCGAAAGCGACGATCCGCTGGAGGCCGGGCTTGAGATCATGTGCCAGCCGCCGGGCAAGAAGCTGGCCACGCTGTCCCTGCTGTCGGGGGGCGAGCAGACGCTGACCGCGCTGGCGCTGATCTTCGCGGTGTTCCTGGCCAATCCCGCGCCGATCTGCGTTCTCGACGAGGTCGACGCACCCTTGGATGATGCCAATGTCACCCGCTTTTGCGACTTGCTGGACGAGATGACCCGGCGCACCGAGACGCGGTTTCTGGTGATCACCCATCACGCGGTGACGATGGCGCGGATGGACCGGCTTTTCGGCGTGACCATGGGCGAGCCGGGGGTCAGCCAGCTGGTCTCGGTCGATCTGAAGAAGGCGGCGGCGCTGGTCGCCTGACGGGTGGCCGGACCCCGCGCCCTACCGGGTCAGCGCCATCGCCAGAAGCTCGGCCTCTTCCATGTCGGGGCTGGCTGCGTAAAGGCTGAGATCGGTGTTGAAGGCGTGAAGCCCGACCAGGATGCGGTCCTGCCCGGACAGCGACAACTCGTCCTGCAACAGCCGGAAGGCGGATTCGAGCGTCGCCGACTGATGGTCGGTGATCAGCGTTTCCAGGGCATTGCGATAGGACAGCAGATAGGCGCGTTGCAGGCTGCGCAGATCGCGCAGCTCTGCGGACACCCGCCCGGCGGTTTCCGTATAGGCCAGTCGCTGCTGGTCGCTGGCGATGCGCATGTTGTCGACCAGTTCGCGCAGCGCGTCGGATCGCTGGCGGATGCGCGTCGTGGTATCGGCCAGGGCACCGACAAAGACCGTGCCGCTGAGCAGCGTCGATTTCGCCGCTTCGGTCAGGGCATCGGCCGCCGATTCCCGCGCGACGCGGAATTGCAGTTGCAGCCCGCTCAGCGCCGATTGCCGGCGCGGGTCGGTTTCCTCCTCGATCATCGCCGACAGTTCGGTCAGGGCATCGGCATCGCTGGTGGCCGGGGCATCAGCCTGGGCCATCCATTCGGCGATGATCCCGCGCACCACCTGATCCGAACTGGCGACCTCGCGGGTCAGGACCAGGCGCATCCCGAAGGTATCGGCCGCCAGCGCCTTGCCGGTGGCGGCATCGAACATCGGATACTCGGTCCGCTGGGCGCTGTAGATCTCGTCGGCGGTGGACAGGACCGAGCCGCCACGGGTCACAAGGCCGCCGGTCTGGCCATGATCGCGGCCGACCGCGTTCAGGCGGAACGGCTCGATCATGATCTCCTCGGCATTGCCGTAGATATCGTAAAGGCCAAGCGGATTCGGCGCACGCAGGCCAACCGGCAAAAGCTTGCCCCGGGCCGAGCCGGCGCCCTGATACATCGCATAGGCGCCAAGCTCGGCATCGCCGAAGAAATGCCGCAACGGAAACCCGGTCGCCTCGATCACCGCGCCGCCGCGCGCGGCATATTCCCATTCGGTCTCGGTCGGCAGCCGCAGAAAGGCCCGGCCCGCGGCCTCTGGCGGCAGGCTGGCGGCGGCATTGGCCAGCAGCCATTCGCTGTAGAGGCGTGACAGATCGACCGCGTCGAACCACGAAAGTCCGCCCTTCGCGCTGCGGTCGGCCCGGCCATAGGGCCCGCAATCGCCCGACAGCGCGCGGAACTGCGCCTGGGTCATCTCGTAGCGCCCGATGAAGAAGAACGAGGCCTGCTCATCGGCGAAGGGGCCGCGCAGATATTCGGTGCGCAGGTAATCCGAATAGCCGGTTTCCGGCCGCGACTGACCAAGGCGAAGCCGCCGGTCGTCCAGCGGATCCTCGACATCGACCGGAACGATCACCTTCTGGAAGGCCATCGCCGCGCCGCAGGGCATCGGCAGCACCAGATCGGCCGGTGCCGCCGCCGCGCCGGGATCATAAAGCTCGGCCGGCAGGGTGATGCCCTGCGCGCCGGCAAGCGAGGGCAGCAGGATGAGGGCGGCCAGCAGGCGCATCACGCATCGTCCCGCAAGACGACGGCCGGATCGGTGGCCAGCGCGCCGCGGGCCGCCGCCAGCGATGCCGTCAGGACGAAGGCGAAGACGCCGAGGCTGATCATCAGGGCCTGGGCCAGCGACAGCCTGACCAGCCCGCCGGCCTCGGTCAGGCCGGTCTCGAACAGGCGTTCGGCAACCATCGCCGCGACCCCGAACAACGCAAAAGACAGGGCCAGCCCGGCCAGGGCGGTCACCGCCGCCTGGATGACCGGGAAAAGCGCGATCAGCCGGTGATCGAGCCCGATCAGCCCGAGCGTCGCGATCATCCGCCGCTTGCGCGCGACCTCGGCCCAGAAGCTGAACACCAGTGCCGCGGCCAGCCCGGCCGCCGCCACCGTCGCCGTCAGCGCCAGCGCCAGCCCGAGGTTGCGCCCCAGCCCCAGCACCGCCGCGACCTGCGCCGTGGCGGCCTCGGTCGCGATGCCGAACTGCGCCTCGATCCGCGCCTGCAGCGGCGCCAGCGTCTCCAGCCGGCCGGCATAGGCCCGCAAGCCCTCGAAATCCGCGACCCTTCCGGCCAGCGGCTTGCCGGCGGTGATCCCGTGGTCGGGAAGCGCGTATTCGTCGTAAAAGGCCTCGATCAGGTCAAGCAGGGCAAGTTCGGTCAGGATCACCCGGCCCGAGGCCCGCTCCTCGGGCAGGATCAGGCCGACCCTTGCGCCAAGGACCAGTTGCCGCGGCCGTTCGGGGGCCTGGGTCACGATGTCGATCTCTTGCCCGACCGCCAGGCCAAGCTGCCCGGCCAGCGCCGCCGAAACCGCCGCCTCGCCCGGCTTCAGGCCGGATTGCGGCGCCAGCATCGGGTCGCCATCTCCGGTCGGGGCCGCCACCGCCTCGCGGATGGTATTGCCGCCGCGGGCGCGCACGTTGACATAGTCAAACAGGCTGCGGGTCTTCAGCGTGACGAAGGCGGTCTCGGGCCAGCCGCGCACCAATTCGGCATCGGCCTCGGTGAAGGAACTGTTGCCGCGGGTGTCGATCTGCAGGGTCGCCGGATTGTCCAGCAATCGGCCGATCAGCGCGTCATAGACACCGTTGCGCACCCCGAAGAGGACCAGAAGCGGCACGATCACCCCGGCCATCACCGCGACATTGCCCAAGAACCGCACCCAGTCGCGCACAAGATCGCGCAGCGACAGTTCGACCAGCAGCGTCATTCGGTCCTCGCCGGTTGCAGGGTAGAGGTGACCTGCGCGCCCTCGGTCCGGGCCTGAAGATGATAGCGCGTCAACGCGAAGCGGCCCAGAAGATCGCGGTCATGCGACGAGATCAGGACCGAACTGGCATGGTCCGCGGCGGCGGCGATCAGCAGGCCCATGGCATCCTGCGCCGCCTCGGGATCAAGCGCCGCGGTCGGCTCGTCGGCGATGACGAAGCGCGGCCGATGGGCCAGCGCCCGCGCGATCGCCACGCGCTGGCGCTGGCCGATCGACAGCCCGTCGGTCCGCATCCCGGCCACCGCCTCCAGGCCAAGGCGCGACAACAGCGCATCGACATGGGCGCCGTCGATGCGGTCGCTGATCCGCTGGCTCAGCATCACGTTCTGCCGCACCGTCAGAAACGCCAGAAGCCCGCCGGTCTGCGGCACGAAGCCGAAAAGCCGCCCCCGCGCCCTAGTCAGTTGCGCCCGCCCGCCCGCCGCCCCCCAGAGCGCGGCCAGATCGCGGCCCGGCCCGTCATCGTCCGACACGACATAGCGCCCACCCGGCGCGGGCCGTCGCAACAGGCCGAGGATCTCGAGCAGCATGGTCTTGCCGGTGCCGCTGGCGCCGGTCAGCCCGACCGCCTCGCCCCGCGCGATCCTGAGCAGCGGCACCTGCAGCGCAAAGCGCCGGTCGCGGTCGGTGACGGTGACGGTCAGGTCATGGGCGACTAGGGCCGGCATCATCGCGGCCTAAGGCAGGGTGTCGAAGGGCATGGCGAAGACCAGATCGCCATCCGGCGCGCCGTCGTAAAGCGCGGTCCAGACGCTGCTGTCGTAAAGCCACTTGCGATAGAGCGCCAGCTTTTGCCGCATGCCGTCGATTATCGGCCGGCGGCGCAGCGCGCTTTGCGCCCAGGTCTGCTGGTCCATCTGCAGAAGCTGGCTTCGGTAGGGCAGACGTTCAAGGTATTCCAGCGCCCCGCCCAGCGTCTCGGCACCGGCATCGACCACGGTATCGGGGTTCTGCGCCATCGCCGCCAGAACCCCCTGCACCTGGTCGAAAAAGCTGCGCGCCCCGGTCTCGTCGCGGGTGCTTTCGGCCAGCGCCACCAGCTTTTCCAGAAGTTCGGCCATGGTGGCCAACTCGTTCTTGCTGATCAGAAGCCGTGGTTCCACCGCCAGCGCCGAGGGCTTCTCGGCGGCGCGTTCCGAGACCCAGCCGCGGATCATGTCGGGGGCCCGCGTCCCCTCGCGGGCACCAAGCCAGGCCAGCCGCATCTCGCGGCCAAGCGCGCGCAGGTCCTCGCCGGTCGCCGCCTCGTCCAGCACCGTCGCCTCGCCCCGGGCGGCGCGGACATGGTCGGTCAGCGCGGTGATCAGCGTGGTCACGGTCGCCTCGAATTCCTCCTCGCTGCCACCCTCGATCGGATAGTAGAACTGGCGCTGGCCGAAGCGCGACAGCTTGCGATACTGTTCGGCGGCATAGTCATGCGTGCCCGCCCCCGAGGCGGTCTTCAGATGCAGCGTCATGACCACGATGTTGCGGCCCTCGGCGTCGCGCTGCAATTCGACCGGCCCGATTTCCGAGCGCGAATGGGGGTCGCGCGGATCGTTCGGCCCGGCATCGGTGACCAGGATGACATAGCGCCCGTCGAACGGGTCGTTGCCGCCCTGATCCCAGTCGATCTCGTCGATCGCATCCTCGACCCCGGCCAGACTGTCCTCGTTGAAGCCGATGGTGCTGACGGTGGCGACCCTGGTAGCCTCGGAAATCGCCTGGATGACCGGCGCCTGGACAAAGCGGCGCTCCAGCGGGATCAGCATCTTCGTGCGGTATTCCAGCCCCGGCACCGCCTCGGGATCCTCGCGAAAGGCGATCGCGCCGAAATTGATGCGGGCGCCGACCTCGGTGCCCTCGATGTCGTTGACGATCCGCGACAACGCCTTCTGGGTGCGGTCGATGAACGGGCCCATCGACATCGTGGTATCAAGGACAAAGACCACGCCGGCATCGAAATCACCGCCCGACATGGTGTTTTCGCCTTGCGGCAGCCCATCCTCCAGCGGGATCGAGGCCGCCTGAAGCAGCAGGTTCGGCTCGTAGTTCAGCGGATGTATCTCTTCGGAAAAGTCGAGGATCGGCATCAGATAGAGGGTGTCGCGGATGTTGACGAAGTTCTCCGGCTCGATCGTCACGACATCATCCTCGGGGGCAAGCAGGCCGCGATCGGCCTTCTCGATCAGCCGCGCCTGAAGATCGACCAGCGATTCGTTCTCCATGAAGCCGCGCAGGCCCTCGGCGCTGCCGAACATCAGGCTGCGCTGGCGGCTGGCCGGATTGGTGAAGGCGGCGACGATGTTCTGCTTCCAGTCGACAACCCTGACCTCTTCGACCCAGCCATCCGCTGCGGCGCGCGGCGACGGGCCGACCTGCACCCAGCCGTCGGTGCGGGCAAAGACGTAAAGCGGCTGGAACGGCGGATAGCGGCGCAGTTCCGGCCCGCCGGCAGTCTCGTGCAGCGCCGCACCCGGCCGGGTCAGCACCCGCTGGAACACCGTGCTGGTGCCTTCGATCAGCAAGGGGCGCGCGGTCTGGGCGTGACCGGTCCCGGCCGGGGCCAGCCAGGACAGGGCGGCGAGGGCAAGGACGGCGAGGCCTGTCATCGGGCGGTTCATCGGGCGGATCATTGGCTGCAATACTCCCCGTGCGCGGCGGTCGACAGCGTGTCGGTGGCGACCGACAGCCGCTCGCACAGGGACGCAAGCCGGGTCGCCGCTGTCGCGTTTCCGGCGGCCCGTGCGCGTCCGTAATAATCCGCGGCATTGGCCGGAATGTCGCCAAGGTCAAGGCCGACCGCCGATTTCAGCACCGATTCCGCGACGCCCGCGTCGTAAAGCTCGCCGAACATCAGCAGGGCGTCGGGGTCGGTCCGGTCGGCGGCATCCTCGAGAAGGCCAAGCGCGGTTTCCGGGTTGGCGGCACCGCCGCAGGCGCCAAGTTCGCGCGCGATCTCGGCAAAGCCGAGACTACCGAGGCCGCGCAGCCGCTCGTCGGTGCAGGGGTCGCCGCGCGCCTCGACCGGCGCCGCCGCCACCACCGCCGGCACCGCCACCTGTTCGGGCCGGGGGCCGACCATGAACCAGACCGCCGCGGCCAGTGCCGCAAGCCCGACGCCAAGCCCGGCGATGATCAGCGGCTTGCGACCCGCCGGCGCCG
>PHEC01000160.1 GCA_002841115.1 Alphaproteobacteria bacterium HGW-Alphaproteobacteria-6
CCGCGGGGGGCAGTGCCTGGGATCAGGACCGCGAGGCACGATGCTGATATCGCCGGGTTTTATGCTCGTGCTGCTCATCCTGGCCGCGCTGCTCGGCCTGCCGCCGGCGCTATGCCTGCGCGCCTGCGCCCGGCGGCGCGGCCATGTCCGCCGCCGCGGCGGCGCCGGGCACTGGCCACTGGCCGGCATGGCGCTGGCACTGGCGACGCTCGGCCTGAACCTCTCCCTGCTGATACCGATGACCGCCGCCCTCACCGGCAGCGGCGACGGTTTCGGCCGGATCCATGCCATCGCCCTCGGCCTGTCGTGGATCTGCTTCTGGGTCTGGCTCTTCGTCGCCATCGCGCTGCGGCGCCGGCGCACGGTCTACTGAGCCCCCTTGGTTCGCGCCCGCGCCTCCTGTATCACCCGCGCCATGCTCAGGCTCGCCAACCTCGCCCTTCTCGTGCTGTTCCCCGTCGCCTGGTTCGCGCCGCTCCTGCGCGCCGGCCTCCTGCCGTTCTTCGAGCTTGACGCGATCTCGGTGATGACCGGGCTTCAGGCGCTGTGGGAAAAGGATCTGGCGCTGGCCCTCGTCGTCACCGTCCTCGCGGTCTTCGCGCCCTACATGAAGGTGATCGGGCTGGCGCTGGTCGATGCCGATCTCGCCTCGCCGCGGCTCCTGCCGGCGCTGCGCTGGCTCGGCCGGCTGGCAATGGCCGACATCTTCCTCGTCGCGATCTACATCGTGCTGGCCAGGGGCACCGGCATGGGCCGGGTCGAGACCGCCTGGGGGCTCTACCTCTTCACCGGCTGCGTCCTCGCCAGCCTGGTCATCGCGCATCGGGACCGGCCCCAAAGCTGACCCCGGCCCGAAGCTGACCCCGACCGCCCGGCTTCTTCGTTGCCAAAATACCCCCGGGGGGGGGCGGCCGCCCCGGCGCAGACGGGGCGGCCGATGGGGGGCGGCGCCCCCCTTCCCTTTGGCGCCGCTTGAACCCGGCGCCGGGCTCGGGCAGAAGGGGCCATCATGGCCCGTCCCCCCGCCCCCGCCTTCACCTGTTCGGCCTGCGGCGCCGCCCACAAGAAGTGGTCGGGGCGCTGCGACGCCTGCGGGGCGTGGAACGCGATCGGCGAGGAGGCGCCCTTGTCGGCCGGCCCGGCCTCGCGCACGCTCGGCGCCGCGCGCGGCCGCATGGTCGAACTCAGCACCCTGGCGACCGAAGAGGCGCCGCCACCGCGCGCCATCTCGGGGCTGGGAGAGCTTGACCGCGTGCTCGGCGGCGGCCTGGTCGCGGCCTCGGCGATCCTGGTTGGCGGCGATCCCGGCATCGGCAAGTCGACGCTGCTGCTGCAGGCCGCCGCCAGCTTCGCCCGCGAGGGGCTTTCGTGCCTCTACGTCTCGGGCGAGGAGGCGGCGGCACAGGTGCGGATGCGGGCGCGACGGCTCGGCCTTGCCGATGCCGCCGTCCAGCTTGCCGCCGAAACCAACCTGCGCGACATCCTGACCACGCTCGACAGCCTGCGCCCCGGCCTCGTCATCATCGATTCGATCCAGACCATGTGGGCCGACACGGTCGAGGCGGCGCCGGGATCGGTGGCCCAGGTCCGCGCCACCGCGCATGAACTGGTCAGCTTCGCCAAGCGGCGCGGCACCTCGGTGATCCTGGTCGGCCATGTCACCAAGGAGGGCCAGATCGCCGGCCCCCGCGTCATCGAGCACATGGTCGACTGCGTGCTCTACTTCGAGGGCGAGCGCGGCCACCAGTTCCGCATCCTGCGTGCGGTCAAGAACCGCTTCGGCCCGGCCGACGAGATCGGCGTCTTCGAGATGACCGGCGCCGGGCTGGCCGAGGTTCTCAACCCCTCCGCGCTGTTTCTGTCCGAACGCGGCAAGGCCAGCCCCGGCTCGGCGGTCTTCGCCGGGATCGAGGGCACGCGGCCGGTGCTGACCGAGATTCAGGCGCTGGTCGCGCCCTCGACCCTCGGCACGCCGCGCCGCACCGTGGTCGGGCTCGACACCGGCCGCCTTTCGACCATCCTTGCCGTGCTCGAGGCGCGCTGCGCCATCCCCTTCGCCGGGCTCGATGTCTTTCTCAACGTCGCCGGCGGCATGCGGGTTTCTGAACCCGCGGCCGATCTGGCCGTCGCCGCAGCCCTTCTGTCGGCGCGCGAAGATGTGGCTTTGCCGCCAGACATGGTGATTTTCGGCGAAATCAGCCTTTCCGGCGCGCTGCGTCCGGTCGGTCAGGCGGAAAACAGGTTGAAAGAAGCGCAAAAACTTGGTTTCTCACAGGCGATCGCGCCCGAGGGCAGCAAATTCGGCGAGACGGCGGGGATGCGGGTGCAGAAGATGCCCGATCTCGTGACCTTCGTGGGCGAGACATTCGGGGCGGGCTGAGCGTCGCAGCACTGACGCAAGGAGCGAGGGCATGGAAGGTTTCACCATCGTTGACGCCGTGGTTGCGGTCGTCATTCTCTTGTCGGCGATCCTCGCCTACAGCCGCGGCGTGGTGCGCGAGGTCATGGCGATTCTCGGCTGGATCGCGGCCGCGGTCCTCGCCTTCATCTTCGCGCCGCAGGCCGAGCCGCTGATCAAGCAGATCCCGGTTCTGGACACGTTCCTTGGCGAGAGTTGCGAATTGTCGATCATCGCCGCCTTCGCCGGGGTCTTCGCGCTGGCGCTGATCGTGATGTCGATCCTGACGCCGCTCTTTTCCTCGGCGGTGCAGCGCTCGGCGCTGGGCGGGGTCGATCAGGGCCTGGGCTTTCTCTTCGGGGTGCTGCGCGGCCTTGTCCTCGTCGCGGTCGCCTTCGTGGTCTATGACCGCGCCATCGCCAATGCGGCGATCCCGGTGGTCGACAATTCGCGCTCGGCCCTGGTCTTCGCCTCGGTCGAGGCAAACCTCAATGCCCAGGTGCCGGCCGATGCGCCGGGCTGGATCGTCGCGCGCTACAACGAACTGGTCGGCGATTGCGGCGCCCCGACTGGCAGCACGACCGGCGCCACGGCACCGGCCACCACCGCGCCGGCGGCGCCCGGCAACTGAGGCCGCGCGCCGCCGCCGGGGGCCGCCGCGGCCCCCGGGGCTGTCACATCGCCATCATCCGGGCGTTACCGGGGCGTGACATGGCCGGTCCGAGCGCCTAAATGAGGGGCGCGCGCCTGCCGCGCGGATTCGCGAGGACCTGGCCCATGCGCCGCTTGCCCAGCCACCCTTTTGACCCGGCAGACGACGGCGACCGGCTGCACGAGGAATGCGGCGTCTTCGGGGTGACCGGCGTTGCCGAGGCGGCGAATTTCGTCGCCCTCGGCCTGCACGCGCTTCAGCATCGCGGCCAGGAGGCCGGCGGCATCGTCAGCCATGATCCCGAGCTTGGCTTCAACTCGGCCCGCCGCTTCGGCTATGTGCGCGACAACTTCACCAAGGCCAGCCTGATGGAGACGCTGCCCGGCCCGCTGGCGATCGGCCATGTGCGCTATTCCACCGCCGGCTCGAAGGGCAATACCCAGATCCGCGACGTGCAGCCCTTCTTCGGCGAGTTCTCGATGGGCGGCTGCGCCATCGCCCATAACGGCAACATCACCAATGCCGAGGCGCTGCGTCGCGAGTTGATCGAGCGCGGCTCGATCTTCCAGTCCTCGTCGGACAGCGAATGCATCATCCATCTGATGGCGCGCTCGATCCAGCGCACCCTGGCCGAGCGGATGAAGGATGCGTTGCGCCGGGTCGAGGGGGCGTTTTCGGTGGTGGCGATGACCCGGAGCAAGCTGATCGGGGTGCGCGACCCCTTGGGCGTGCGGCCGCTGGTCCTTGGCCGGATCGGCGACGAGGCGCATGTGCTGTCGTCGGAGACCTGCGCGCTCGACATCATCGGCGCCGAATTCGTGCGCGAGATCGAGCCGGGCGAGATGGTGGTGATCTCGGGCAGCAAGATCGAGAGCACCCGGCCCTTCGGCCCGGCCAAATCGCGCTTTTGCATCTTCGAGCATGTCTATTTCTCGCGCCCCGATTCGATCCTCGGCGGCCGCTCGGTCTACGAGACCCGGCGCCAGATCGGGGTGGAACTGGCGCGCGAGGCGCCCGTCGACGCCGATCTCGTCTGCCCGGTGCCCGACAGCGGCACCCCGGCGGCGATCGGCTACAGCCAGGAATCGGGCATCCCCTATGCGATGGGGATCATCCGCAACCAGTACATGGGCCGCACCTTCATCGAGCCGACCGAGCAGATCCGCAACATGGGGGTGCGGCTGAAACTGAACGTCAACCGCGCGCTGATCAAGGGCAAGCGGGTGATCCTGGTCGACGATTCGGTGGTGCGCGGCACCACCAGCCGCAAGATCAAGGAAATGATCATCGATGCCGGCGCCGCCGAGGTGCATTTCCGCATCGCCTCGCCGCCGACCGCCTGGCCCTGCTTTTACGGCGTCGACACGCCCGAGCGCGACAAGCTTCTGGCCGCGACGATGAGCGAGGAGGAGATGCGCGACTGGATCGGGGTGGACAGCCTGCGCTTCATCTCGCTCGACGGGCTTTACCGCGCGGTCGGCGAGGCGGGTGGCCGCGATGCCAATCAGCCGCAATATTGCGATGCGTGTTTTTCCGGCGATTATCCGGTCGCCCCCTCGGACCGGATCGCGCATGGCTTCGCGATGAAGGCGGCCGAATAGCCACCCGCGAAGGGCGCGCCGGTCCGGCCCCCTGATCCAGCGGAAAACGCCGCCCCGGGGGGGCGGCGTTTGCAGTCTTGCGCAAGCAGAGCCCGGGATCAGGCCTTGCGGGCCTTCAGCACCGTCCAGGCCCCGGTGATGATCAGCGCGGCGATCACCGCCTTCAGCGCATCGCCAGCCAGGAAGGGCAGCATCCAGCCCGACAGAAGATCGGGCATCGCCTTGCCCATCACCAGCGCCGGCCAGGCAAGGCCGGGCAGATAGAGGGCGGCCGAGGCCGCCAGCGCCACCAGCGTGGTCGCCGCCGGCCCGCGGATGCCGCGGTCGGCGGCCAGCCCGGCCAGCACCGCCATCGCGACGAAGCCGGCGAGGAAGCCCGCCGTCGGCCCGGCCATGTAGGCCAGCCCGGCATGGCCGCCGGCGAAGACCGGCAGGCCGGCCGCGCCCTCGGCCAGGTAGGCCAGCACCGTCAGCCCGCCCAGCCGCGCGCCATAGCTGAAGCCGACGATCAGGATCGCCAGCGTCTGCAGCGACATTGGCACCGGCACCATCGGCACCGAGACCTGGGCGCCAAGCCCGATCAGGGCCGAGCCGGCAAGCACCATCGCGGCACGGATCGCCAGCGATTGCGCGGGAAGATATGCTTTGGAGAGTGTCATCGGCAGGGGCCCTTCCCTCGATCTGTTTCGGCGCGCAATCTCGCCCAGCGCCGGGTCGCTGTCAATCGCGCGCCGCGCGGCCGGGCTAAAGGCGGCCGGGCTAAAGGCAGGCGGGCCTTGGGCGGGGCGGGGTTCAGGCGGTGGCGGCGTTGGTGCGCTGTGCCAGCTGGCCGCCGGCCCAGAGCCTGAGGATGCGGGCGGCGATCCAGGGCACCACCACGGTCGCCGCCAGCAGGGTCAGCGCGCCGGGCAGGTGCCAGCGCCCGCCCAGCGTCAGCCACAGTCCCGCCGTCGCCGCCAGCGGGAAGGTGAAGGCGCCCCAGAGCGGCGAGAAACCCGCCGCCGTCAGCCAGCGCGCGCGCAGGACCAGCACCGCCAGGATCACCGCCGACAGCACCGCGAATCCCTGCGCCACGGTCGCCATCCCCAGCCCCGCCGCCACCGCGCCGATCAGGGCCGCCGGCGACAGATGGATCGCCAGAAGCGGCCGCAGCGGCGCCGACACCCGCTCGGCCAGAAGCTGGCCAAGGCTGACCGCCCAGATCGCCACCGCGATCAGCGTGCTGGCGGCGAACAGGATCAGCGCGCAGCCTTGCCAGCCAAGCTTCAGCGCCGCCAGCGCCGCGATGATGCCGCCGACATAGTTCAGGTGCCAGACCGGGGTGACGCGGCGCTGCTCGGCCGGCCCGCGCGCATAGCCGCGCAACAGCAAAAGCACCAGCGCGCCATGCGCGACAAGGGCGCCGATCAGCAGGTTCCCGGTCATCGCCGGGCGATACTGCACCGCCACCAGCGCCAGGAGATAGAGGCTGAGCACCAGGGCGGCGACGCCGGCCCGTCCGGGCAGGATGCGCAGATCCTCGGCCACCACGCCCGGCCGGCGCAGCACCTTGGCGCCGTAAGCGAGCAGCGCGAAGAGGAAAAGCAGCGTCACTGCGCCGAGGATCGCCTCGGCCACGGCATGGACCATGTCGGCGGCGGGGCCCGGGCTCATCCCGAAGGCGGCCGCACCGCGGCGCCAGCCGAGGCCAAGCCCGAACAACCCCATGATCGGCGGGAAGATCGCCGGCGGCGTGCGCCGCCAGAGCCCGCCGGGTCTCGGCGCGTGCCGGCCAAAGCCCGGCCCCGCAGCCGCCCCCGCAACCGGCCCCGCAGCCGTTCCGCTGCCCGGTCTCGCCCCCTGTCCGACCGCCATTGCCCGGCCCCCCTTGCTGTCGTGGCCGGCGCCCCACGGCGACCGCCCCGCAGGGCTGGCCCGGTCGCGGCCG
>PHEC01000016.1 GCA_002841115.1 Alphaproteobacteria bacterium HGW-Alphaproteobacteria-6
TTCGCGCACTTCAGGGGAAAACTTGTTCGTTGTCTTGCTCATGATGCTCCATCCTACTCAGGAGTTGGAGCCTCCGGAAAACCCGGAGCGGTTCAACCATAGACCGCGTAGCGCCGCGCCACTTGTGCCACCGAAATAACCGGCGCAGCCGTCTGGAAACGGATCGACCGCTTTTCCTCATGCGTCCAAAGCCGTTTCGTCCGACGCGTCACGACATCGCCATAGTGTTCACTATCGATGGTGGACACTACCGCGCACTCTCGCCCTGCGGCACTGCGCTCAGACAGGACGGCTACCCATATACGGACCGGTCGCCAGATAGACCGCCGCCATCAGGCGACGCTGGGGCGTCATCCGGCGATCGCAGTCACGGGCAAACCGGGTCATCCGCCGGGTGGCCGGGTCATCCAGGATACGGGCGGCGAGGAGACGCTCCTGCGCGGCCGGTTCGGGCCGGGCCTGCCGATCGAACAGCAGGGCGCAGTTGTGATGGATACTGGCGAGCCCCTCATCGCGCGCACCGAAGGATGCCCGCCATGCCGCCGCCGCTTGCTCCAGAAGTGCCGCGGCCTCGGTCAACCGGTCGCTGGCCAACAGGACGCAAGCCAGATTGTTTCGTGTCGCGGCCTGCCCGGCGCCTGCCAGCTTCATCTTCTGATGGCGCGCGATCTCGGTGAGGTCGTCGCGAAACCGGTCCTGAAGGCCGCGGTGGTAGGACACGCTGCTTGGCTTCAGGGCGACCGGCATCGCCGCCACCCAGCCCATTGCACTTTGCCACAGTTCAAGCGCCTGCCGATGCATCCGTTCGGAGTGCTCGAGATCGCCTGCCAGACGATGGCAGACACCCAGACTGTCCATGCTGGCGGCCCGGCGCGGGTCAGCGGCGTCGAAGGTCTCGGCAACCCTGGACGCCAGCCGCCATTGCTCATGCGCCTCTTCGGCATAGCCGGCTTGGCGGGCCTTCTCTGCCCCCCAGGCGAATGTCTCCCAGATCAGATCACTCGCGACGCATCCCGCCGACGGCTGTCGCATGCCTGAACACCCTATATTCCCAGATAGGCCTTGCGCACATGGTCGTTTCCGCGCAACTCATCGGCTGGCCCGTCCAGCGTGATCTTCCCGGTTTCCATCACGTAGCCGTAGTTCGCCAGCCTCAGTGCCATCTCCGCATTCTGTTCCACAAGAACAACCGGGGTGCCGTTCTCCCGGATGGTGAGAATGATCCGCGAGATTTCCTTCATCATCTTGGGTGACAGGCCCAGCGAAGGCTCGTCGAGCAGGATGAGCCTCGGTGACGACATCATCATGCGACCGATTGCAAGCATCTGCTGCTCGCCACCGCTGAGTGTGTTGGCGCGCTGGTCGCGTCTTTGCGCAAGAACCGGAAAATATTCATAGATCTGTTCCAGTATGGTGTTGAGCCTGGCCTTGTCCCTGCTCAGATAGCCCCCGGTGTAGAGGTTCTGCAAAACGGTCAGGTTCGCAAAAACGTGCCGGCCTTCCGGCACATGGGCAATGCCGCGCTTGACGATCTCGACCGGCGCAAGCTGATCGATGCGCTCTCCGTCAAACCAGATCTCTCCCTTTGAGGGTCGATTGAGACCGGATATCGTCCGCAGCGTCGTGCTTTTCCCGGCACCGTTGCTGCCGATCAGGGTCACCACCTGCGCGTCGTCGACTTCAAGCGATACCCCGCGCACCGCCCGCACCTGTCCATAATTCACTTCGATCGATCTGACGCTGAGCAGCATTCTCAGACCCCTCCCAGATAGGCTTCGATCACGGCCTCGTTGCGAACGACCTTCTCGGGGGGGCCGTCGGCAAGGAACCGGCCGAAATTCAGCACCGTGATCCGATCGCAAAGCGACATCACGGCGTGCATGTCATGCTCGACAAGAACGATGGAAATGCCGTGCTCGCGCACCTTGCGGATCAGTTCGATCATACGGTTGGTCTCTTCCGAGTTCATCCCCGCAAATGGTTCGTCAAGCAAGAGCAGCCGGGGTTCAGCGGCCAGAGCGATGGCCAGACCGAGAACCTTCTGGTGCCCGTGCGAAAGGCTGCCGGCGCTTTCATGAAGCCGGTTGCCGAGCCCGACGATATCGAGGATCTCGATCGCCCGGCGCTCGTTCTTGAACTCGCCATCGGCACCGCTGCGGACAAGCGCGGTCAGGATGTTGTAATGCGTGTGCATGTGGCGCCCGGCGACAACGTTCTGCAGCACCGTGAAGTCCTTGAACACGGTCGTCGCCTGAAAGGTCCGGACAATGCCGAGCTTGGCGATGTGATGGATATTCATGCCGGCGATGTCGCGTCCGTCAAACACGATCTGCCCCGATGTCGGCTTGTAGAATCCGCTGATCAGGTTGAACGTCGTTGTCTTGCCGGCGCCGTTGGGGCCGATCAGGCCATGGATTTCATTGCTGCGGATCGTGAAGGACAGATCCTGTATCGCCTTCAGCCCACCGAAACTCTTGCTGAGCGCATCAACCACAAGTAGCATTTCCAAATCCCCCTGATCGCCGGCATCTATGCTCGATCCGCCTCTCCGGACGATCCTCCGCCTGCCGCTGGCATCGGGTCGCCCGGCCCTCGACTGCGGATGCGCCCACCCTGACGGGCAGGCGGATCCGGCTTGGGTTCGTCACGCGGATCAGATGGTATCGAAGTAGCGACGCAGTTCCCATTCGGTGACATTCTCCGCGACCCACTGCTCGTAGAGGTCGCATTCGGTATCGCGGGTCAATGCATACTGCCCGACGAAGTCGCTGCCGAAGAGTTCCTGCACCTTCTCCGACTCCTTGAACATGCGCGTCGCGTCCCTGAGATTGCGCGGAAGCTTGCGAAAGCGCGGGTCGTTGCCGGCATTGCCGGTGGCATAGCTCAGCGGCTCCAGCCCGTTCTCGATGCCGTGCAGGCCCGAGAGAATGCAGGCAGCAATGCACAGATAGGGGTTCATGTCGCCGCCCGGCTGACGGGTCTCGATGCGCACGCCCTCGGGTTTGGGGCCGGTGATCGCGCGCAGCGCGGCGGTTCGGTTGTCCTCTGCCCAGGACGCGTTTTCGGGGCACCATTGCAGGCTGCTGCGCCGCCGGTAGGAGTTGATCACCGGGTTGTAGATCGCCGTCAGCTCGGGCATGACGTCCATCATCCCGGCAGCAAACTGGCGCCCGACGGTCGACATCCCGCCGGCCTTTCCGGTCGAGAATGCCGGCTTGCCGTCTTTCCACAGGCTGAGGTGGATATGCGCGCCGGTTCCGGTATCGCCGATCCTCCACTTCGACATGAAGGTCGCCACCAGACCGTGCTCGATGCAGAGCTGCTTGAAGTAGAGCTTCGCCCGGGCCGCGCGGTCGGCCATTTCCAGAGCCGGAGCATGCGACAATGCGAACTCGACCTGGCCATAGCCCAGCTCGCAGTGGAAGGCGTCGATCTCGATGCCGACGCTTGCCATGCGGCTATGGTATTCGCGCATGATCTCTTCGATGTCGACGATCCGCGTCAGGCTGTAGGCGTTCATCGTTCGGCTCAGCATCGGCAGATCATAGTGCCGGCCCTGTTTGATCAGGTCATTGTCGGCATGCATGATGTAGGTTTCATACTCGACCGCGCAGCGCACATCGAACCCCGCCGCCTCGGCCTTGTCGATCGCCTTGCGCAGCACGGTGCGCGGCGACATCGGGCAAAGCTCGCCGTTCGCGGGGTCGACCATGTCGCAGACCACCGAGGCGAACTCGGGCCGCCAGGTCTGATGGATCGCCGAATCGAGGTCGGGCACCGTAAACAGGTCCGGGAACCCGTTCTCGAAGGAACTGAACTTCGATTCCATGACGTCGTCCTGCGTGGACAGGCCATAGAGGATGGTGCAATAGGCATTGCCCAGATCGCCGAGACCCTTGCTGGGCTTCGTGATCTTCCCGCGCAGCATCCCGTCCATATCGGGAACCTCGATCTGGACATATTTCACGCCAGCCTTGGTCATCTTGTCGATCAGCGCCTTTGTCCGCGCAGGATCGTTCATCACCGAATTCCTGGACATTTGAAGTCCTTACCTCCCGTTGAGTGTCTTATTGATCATCCAAGTTTTTCACCGCGTTTCCGGGCGGTGCCTATCTGCGCAGAGGCGTGGACAGTCGCGCGCACCTGGGCGCGCTTTTTCCTGCGTCATGCATCCGCGGCCGATTGTCTGGAGTCCTGCGCCGCGCGTCATTTGCAGAACGAGGCGCGACGGCATCCGATTTCACTATTGACTTCACCTCCATGCCAGTATTGCATACAGTGATTGCATCCAGTAAGGGGGCGCAGCGTGCCGGTGTCAAGTGAGAAATCAGGTCGATCAGCATCCCAGCCCGAGGGATTGGTGGCTGCTGTCCATGCGACAATCCTGGATGCCATCTGTAGCGGCATGTTTCCGCCTGGCACACGTCTGGGGCAGGAGTGGCTGGCCGAACGGTTCGGCGTCTCGCGTCAGCCCGTCGCGCAGGCGCTTGCCCTGATGAAGGCGCAGGGGTTTGTCACCGACGTTGGTCGGCGCGGACTGATGGTCAATTCGCTTACCTCCGACTATGTCTCCTCGATGTACGAGGTGCGCGGTGCGCTTGACGCGCTGGCAGCAAGACTGGCCGCTGCAAACTGTCGGTCGGCCGACCAAAGGGCGTCCGCGCGTGCGGCGTTCGACCGGCTCCTCGCTGCCGGCGATGCGGCCATCGCCTCGAAAGCCGTGACCGACCTGATCGCCGCGGATGTGGCCTTTCACAGCTATATCTACACGCTCTCGAAGAACTCGGTGATCAGCGAGACGATGGAACCCTTGTGGAGCCGGATGCGCTGGGTGATGTCGGCCTATCTGCGCGAGCATGACTGGGCGAAAGGCACCTGGGGCGAGCATCGACGGATCATCGAGGCTATCCTCGCCGCCGACCCGCAGGCTGCCGCGGCGGCTGTCGACGCGCATTTGGTCAATGCCATCGGCCTGATCGAAGGATCGATCGGCGACGGGATGACGAAACTGGGCGCCGCGCAATTTCACTCGCCGATCAGCCTGAAAGGCGATCGCGAGGTGTCGAGGCAAAACGAAAATCAGGAGAAGAGCGATGAAAAATGATGCGGCCCCGATCCGGGTGATGATGACGAAGCTTGGGCTGGATGGTCATGATCGCGGCGTGAAGATCGTCGCCCGCGTCCTGCGCGATGCGGGTATCGACGTGATCTATGCCGGTCTGCACCGGTCGCCCGAAGAGGTCGTCACCGCCGCCATTCAGGAAGATGTCGATGTCCTCGGGGTCAGCCTGCTTTCGGGCGCGCACATGCCGCTTTTCGGGAAGGTCCTGGACCTTCTGAGGGAAAAGAACGCGCTTCACATCACCGTCGTCGGCGGCGGACTGATGCCCGATGAGGATGTCGCGAAGCTGAAGGAAATGGGGGTTGCCGACATCATGCGGCAGGATTCGACCCCCGAGCAGATCGTGGCAACCATCCGTCGTGTCGTCGCCGAACGCAGTGATGCGTGAGCGATCGAACAGCGCGCCTTTTAGGGATTAGAATGATGGAAGACTGGTCGTTCCCGCCTGCCTACAATTCCAGCTACCTGCCAGACGCCAGCCAGCGTTTCTGGTATCCGAAACGCGAGACCATGGATCCCGGCGCGCGCGAGAAGGCAATTCTGGAACGCATCCGCGACGTGATGGCCTATGCCTATGCCAAGGCGCCATTCTACAAGAACAAGTGGGACGCGGCCGGCATCCACCCGTCGCACATCCGGTCGCTGGAAGATTTCGAGAAGGTTCCGGTCGTCACCAAGCAGGAATTGCGCGCGGCACAGGAACGCGCCGAACCATTCGGGGACTATCTGTGCATTCCCGAGCAAGAGGTGCACCGCATCCATGGCACATCCGGCACCACCGGACGCCCGGTCATCTTCGCGATCGGCAAGAACGACTGGGACGCGATCGGCAACGCCCATGCGCGCATCATGTGGAGTTTCGGCATTCGCCCGGGTGATCTGGTGTTCATCGGCGCGCTCTTTTCCCTTTACATCGGCTCCTGGGGCATTCTGGCGGGGTCCGAGCGGATGCGCGCCAAGTCCTTCCCCTTCGGCGCCGGTGCCGCGGGGCAGACCGCGATCGCCGCGCGCTGGCTGAAACTTGCCAAGCCCAAGGCCATCTACAACACCCCGTCCTATGCGCTGCATCTGGCCGAAGTCGCCCGCGAGGAAAAGATCGATCCGCGCGAGTTCGGCATCAAGATCATGATGTGTTCGGGCGAGCCGGGCGGATCGATTCCGGCGATCCGCAACAAGCTTCAGGAAATCTACGGCGCCAAGGTGATCGATTGCGGCACCATGGCGGAGATGACGCCGTGGATGTCTTCGTCCGGCAACAGCGAAACCGATCTCGGCATGGTGCTGTGGCAGGACATCGTCTATCACGAGGTCTGCGACCCCAAGACCTTCACGCGGGTGCCCTATGGCAGCCAGGGGACGCCGGTCTACACCCATCTCGAACGCACGTCGCAGCCGATGATCCGGCTTGCTTCGGGCGATCTGACGATGTGGGAAGCGGGCCCTGCCCCCTGTGGCCGCACCTATCCCTATCTGCCGAAAGGGCTTTACGGCCGGATCGACGACATGTTCCAGATTCGCGCCGAGAACGTCTATCCCAGCGACATCGAGGCGATTGTCGCGGGCATGCCCGAATACGGCGGCGAACACCGGGTGATCATCACCCGCGCCGGGCAGATGGATGAGCTTTTCGTCCAGATCGAAGCATCGCCGGGCATCTATCAGGCGGGCGATGCCGCGATCGCGGACTTGCGTGCGAAAGCGGCGACGCTGCTGCAACGCGGCATCGGCGTCCGCGCCAAGGTCGAGGTGCTGGCGCCCAATACCCTTGAGCGGGCGCAGCACAAGGCACGCCGGGTCATCGATGACCGCAATCTCTTTGCCTCGCTGCAACAAGACAGGACCTGAACCGAACATGGCAAAAGTTGCTCCAATGGATCTGGTTGCCGGCGTTCTGAAGGGCGAGACGGTTCCCATCGCGCGGCTGCTCTCCTGTGCCGAGGCCGCCGATGATGCGAGCCGCCCGGCGCTGGCGCGCATCTTCGAGCATACCGGCAAGGCCCATGTCGTCGGCATTACCGGGGTTCCCGGCAGCGGCAAGTCGACCCTGACCGCGGTTCTCGCCGAGGAGTTTGCCAACAGCGGGCGCAAGGTCGGGATCATCGCGGTCGATCCGTCAAGCCCGTTTTCCGGCGGCTCGATCCTGGGCGACCGGATCCGGATGGCCGATATCGCCATGAACCCGAATGTCTTCATCCGCTCGATGGCGACACGGGGCGCGATGGGCGGGCTGTCGCGCGGCTGTCTCGACGCGGTCGATATCCTGGACGCCGCCGGTTTCGACCTCATCCTGATCGAGACGGTCGGCGTCGGCCAGGACGAGATCGAGATCGTGCAGGCCGCGCATACCGTGATCGTGGCGTCCGCGCCCGGTCTCGGCGACGAGATTCAGGCGATCAAGGCCGGTGTTCTGGAAATCGCCGACATCCACATCGTGACCAAATGCGACCGATCCGACTCCAATCAGACCATCCGCGAGCTCAAGGGCATGCTCAAGATGGGCGATCTCACCAAGTTCATCGAGGGCTGGGAGCCCAAGGTGATCGGCACAAGCTCGTTGCGCCGCGAAGGCATCGCCGAGCTTGCCGCCGCGATCGACGGGCATCGCAGCTATCTCGAGACCTCGGGCGAGATCGTTGCGCGGCGCCGCAAGATTTCCGAGACGCGGATGCTCAAGATCGCGGAATCGCTCATTCGGAAACGGTTCTACGAGGAACGCCTTGGCTCCATCTCCGAACTTTGCGGCCAGATGGAACGCAAGATGATCGCCCCGGATGCCGCCGCACGCCAGCTGCTGGCCAGAATTAACGGAGAGTGACTCAATGACGAAGCATGACATCTTTCAGCCAACCACGCTGAAGAAGCTCGAAAAGCAGTTCGCCGACTGGGAAGCCAATGAACTGGCCGAGTCGCTTGAACGCCGCGGTGAAAGCAAGGACGAGTTCCGGACCGAGGCAGGCATCGCGATCAAGCGCGTCTATACCCCGCTCGACATCGCGGACATTCCGCCCGAGGACATCGGGCTTCCGGGGCAATACCCCTTTACCCGTGGTCCCTATCCGACCATGTATCGCGCGCGTCCCTGGACGATCCGGCAGGTGTCCGGCTACGGCAATGCCGAGGACACCAACGCGCGCTACAAATATCTGATTGCGGCGGGCCAGACCGGCATTTCAACGGATTTCGACATGCCGACGCTGATGGGCTACGATTCCGATCACCCGATGGCCTTCGGCGAGGTTGGCCGCGAGGGCGTGGCGATCGACACGCTCGACGACATGGAGGCATTGTTCGACGGCATCGACCTGAACGTCATCTCGGCCTCGCTGACGATCAATCCCACCGCGTTCATCATCTATGCGATGTGGGTGTCTGCGGCCAAGAAGCGCGGCTACGACCCGCAGCGCCTGATGGGCACGATCCAGGCCGACATCCTCAAGGAATATGTCGCGCAGAAGGAATGGATCTTTCCGGTGCGCCCCTCGGTCCGGCTGGTGCGCGACACCATTCTTTACAGCGCCGAGCACACCAAGCGGTTCAACCCGATCAGCATCTCCGGCTACCATATCTCCGAGGTCGGCGGCAACGCGGTCCACGAGGTGGCATTCACCATCGCCTTCGCGATCTCCTACATCGAGGAATGCCAGAAACTCGGCATGTCGGTGGATGAATTCGCGCCGCGCCTTTCGTTCTTCTACGTCTGCCAGGCGGATTTCTTCGAGGAGATCGCGAAATTCCGGGCCGCGCGCCGGGTCTATGCAAAGGTGATCAAGGAGCGCTTCGGCGCGGAACTGGCCGAGTCGATGCGCATGCGCATGCATGTCCAGACGGCGGCGATGACCCTGACCAAGCCGCAATACCGGATCAACCTGATGCGCACCGCGGTTCAGGCGCTGGCCGCCGTGCTTGGTGGTGCGCAGAGCATGCACACCAATGGTTTCGACGAAGCCTTCACGATTCCCACCGCGGAGGCGATGAAGCTTGCGATCCGCACCCAGCAGATCCTTGCCGAAGAGACCAATGTCACGTCGATTGTCGATCCGCTCGGCGGTTCCTATGCGGTAGAGGCGCTGACTTCGGAGTTCGAGGCCAAGGTCTTCGAGATGCTGAACCAGATCGACGATCTGGGCGGCGCGATCAAGGCGGTCGAAGCCGGGTGGATGCAGCGCATCTGCGCCGACACGGCCTATGAATACGAACTTCGCAAGGCGCGCGGCGAACGCACCGTGATCGGCGTCAACAAATACGTCGAAGAGGACGAGGAACCGGCCGACTTTGCGCCCCATCCCTATGACGAGGGCACGCTCGAACGCCAGCTGGCGCGACTGAACCGCGTCCGCGCCGAGCGGGACACGGCCAGTGTGCAAGCGATCCTGGAGCGGATGAAGGTCATCGCGACCGACGAAAAACAGAACCTTCTGCCGGTGACGATGGAGGCGGTGGAAGCCAAGGCAACACTTGGGGAAATCTGCGATGCGCTGCGCTCTGTCTGGGGTGTCTACCGCGAAGAACCGATCTTCTGATCACCATCTCAGCAGGGAAAGAAAGACCGAATGGCGGATAACATACTCATCGAAAGTCTCGACGGCGGCATCCGGCGCGTCACTTTCAACCGTCCGCATTGCCTGAATGCGGTCAATCTGGCGCTGATGGACGATCTGATGACGGTGATCGCCGACCTTCAGAAGGACGACGACGCGCGCGTCGTCATCCTGCGCGGAGCGGGGAGAGCGTTCAGCACCGGTGACGACCTGAAGGATTTCGAGAACCAGATCGAGACCGAGGCGCAGATACGCCGCTTCATCGGCCAGTATCAGATCGTCAGCAAGGCCATCGTCGACTCGCCGAAGATCTTCATTGCCGAAGTGCATGGCTGGGCGGTCGGCGGGGCGCTGGAATGGGTGATCAACTGTGATTTCAGCGTGTTCTCAAGCGAAACGCGCTGCTTCTTTCCGGAAGTCACGTTCGGGCTTTTCGTCACCGGCGGGATCGCTTCGCTGCTGACCAAGCAACTCGGGCCGCAGCGCACCAAGGAGTTGATCCTTTTCGGCGAAAAGTTCGACGCGCAGCGCGCGCTTGAACTCGGAATCGCCGGCCGTGTGGTCGCGCCCGAGACCCTGGAGGAAACGACACTCGACATGGCGCGGCGCATCTGCGAGCGGCCGCGCAAGGCGGTGATCGACCTCAAGCGCGTGATCAACGCGGGCTATCACCTTGATGTTGCAGCGGCGATGGAACTGGAAACCGAGGCCGCCGTGCGCGGATTCCTCGACCCGGATACTGCCGCACGCGTGGGCAAGGCCGCCGGCTGAGCCCGCCTGGAGATGAGATGACGGAAATGGCTCGACGCCGATTTGGGGGATGAGGACATGAGGTTCACGGATACTGTCACGGTGATCACCGGCGCTGGCGCCGGCATGGGGCGGGCGGCGGCGCTAAGGCTTGCGGCCGAAGGCGGCAAGGTCATGTGTCTCGACCTGTCCGCCAAGACCGCCGCGGAAACGGCCGATCTGGTGCGCGCTGCCGGCGGCGTCGCGGAATCGATCGCTTGCGACGTGCGCGACCGCGCCGCCATCGTAGCGGCCCGCGACCACGCGATCAAAAGCTTCGGCGCCGTCCACAACCTGGTCAACAGCGCCGGTGCGCTGACCATGCAGGGCCTCGCCGATACCGATGATGCCGGCTGGAACCTGGTGATGGACGTCAACGTCAAGGGCGTCTTCCTGATGCTGCAGGTGTTTGTTCCCGAAATCGAGCGTGCGGGCGGCGGCTCCATCGTCAACATCACCTCGATCGAGGCCGAGGTCGTGGTGGCGAGCGGCGAAAACACGCAGCCGCATTACGCTTGTTCCAAAGGTGCCGTGAAGACGATGACGCGCACACTCGCCCATGATCTCGGGCGCAAGAACATCCGCATCAATGCGATCGCACCGGGCCTGATCGCCACCGGTTTCGGCGGGTCCAATCCCGGTTCCGAGCGTTACCAGCAGTATGTCCACCAGCACAGCGCGCTCAGGCGGGCGGGTCAGGCCGAAGAAATTGCCGGCGCGATCGCCTTCCTGTTGTCGAAAGACGCAAGCTACATCACCGGCGCACAACTGCCCGTGGATGGCGGCTGGCTGATCTATTGATGCGCGTTGCGCGGGCCGCAGATTGCCGCAGGCAAAGCCGGATCCGGCACCCTTCGGGGGCGGGGGGCGACAAGACGGCCGGCGTGGCGATCCCGCGCGGTCCGGATGAGGGAGGGCAACATGGCAGAAGACATCTTTGACGTGGTGATCGTCGGAGCCGGCCCGGTCGGACTTTATGCCGCCTACTATGCCGGATACCGATCGCTGAAGGTGGCGGTCATCGACGCCCTGCCGCAGATCGGCGGCCAGGTCTCGGCCATGTATCCCGAAAAGGAGATCCGCGACATCGCCGGTTTTCCCACGATCCTCGGCAAGGACCTGATCCATAACCTGCACGAGCAGGCCGGCCGCTATCCATTTGAACTCGTGCTGGGGGAAACCGTCAATGCGGTCAGGACGGTTTCGGACGATCGGCTTGTGCTGGCGACCGAGACCGGGCGCCAGATCGAGACGCGGTCACTTCTGATCGCCGCGGGGCTGGGCCGGTTCACGCCCAAGTCGTTGCCGAGCCTTCAGCCGCCCTATCCCGACGGGGTCATGCATTTCGTCCCCGACGTGTCGGAGCTTGACGGACGGCGCGTGGTGATCGTCGGCGGCGGCGACAGCGCCGTCGACTGGGCCCTGGCGGCCCTGCCGCGCGCCAGATCGGTGACGGTGATCCATCGGCGCGCGCGGTTCCGCGCCCATGAGGCCAGCGTCGAGGAAATCCGTGCCGGCGGGGCACGCATCATCGCGCCCGGCGAGATAGGCCAATTGCGCGGCATGTCCACCATCGAGGGGGTCGTGGTCCGGCAGCCCGGTGCCGAGGCCGAGGAGATCGCCTGTGACAGGCTGATCATGGCGCTTGGCTTCACCTCCGATCTTGGCGCCTTCGCGGAATGGGGGCTGGCATCGGCAGGCATCCACTTCACGGTCGGTGCGGACATGCAGACCTCGCGCAAGCGGATTTTCGCGATCGGCGACGTCAGCGAGTATCCCGGCAAGGTGCGGCTCATTGCGGTCGGGTTTGGCGAGGCCGCCATCGCCGTCAATCACATCGCCGCAACGCTCAACCCCGATCAGCAAATCTTCCCCGGCCACAGCACACACGCAGAGTAAGACCAATGCCCTATGTCATTTCAGATCCATGCATCGCCAGCCGCGACCAGGCCTGTGTCGATGTATGCCCGGTGGACTGCATCTACGAAGGATCAAAACGGTTCTGGATTCACCCGACCGAATGCATCGATTGCGGCGCCTGCGAAGCCGTCTGTCCGGTCAGTGCGATCTACTACGTCGATATGGATCACCCGACCGATGACCTGACCGAAGCGCATGAATTCTTTGACACGGTGCTGCCCGGGCGCGAGGCGCCGCTGGCCTCGCCGCGCGGTGCCGCGAAGGTTGGTCCGCTGGAAACCGATCTGCCGCGCCTGCTGGCGGAAAACACCGCTGCCGCGAAAGAGGAATAGCACGACCGGGGAAACGCGCAGTTTGCTTGGCTCTGATCAACGCAAGGGAGGATGAGAATGACAAGTATCAAGGACATCGAGCGCACCATGGATTTCCATGGCGAGGCGCTGGACAACATCTTCGAGACCTATCGGCTGATGCGGGAAAACTGCCCGGTCGGCAGAAGCGAGAAATACGGTGGCTTCTGGTTCCTGAGCAAGAGTGACGATATCTTCAAGGTCGAGCAGGATGCCGAAACCTATTCGGTCAAGCCGACCATGCTGGTGCCGCCGGTGGCCGATTTTCCGATGATCCCGATCGATACGGACCTGCCGGAATTGATGGACTACCGGCGCATCCTGCTGCCGCTCTTCACGCCGCAGGCCCTTGCGAAGATGGAAAAGCCGGTGCGCGACATCTCCCAGGACCTGGCGAGGAAATTCGTCGAATCCGGATCGACCGACGCCACCGCCGGGTTCGCCCGGGCACTTCCGACGATCTTCTTCAGCCGCCTCGCCGGCTTTCCCGAAAAGGACTGGCCGAAATTCGATGCCTGGGTCGATGACATCCTTTACGAGCGCACCGTGGATCCGGAGCGGGCCAGGAAGGCACAGGATGCCGTCATCGCCTATTTCGATGACCTGATCGAAAAGTATCGTGGCCGGACCATCGACGAGGCCGATACCGGCACGATCATGGACTTCCTTCTCGAAGCCAGGATCAAGGGCGAGCCGCTGAGCCGCAAGGAACTGCTGTCCTATTGCTACCTGATGTTTCTTGGCGGGCTGGACACCACGGCATGGGCCATTCGCGCAAGCCTGTGGCACCTGGCGCAGGACCTCGACGCGCAGCGCAAGCTTCGCGAAAACCCCGAACTGATCCCGATGGCAGCCGAAGAGTTCCTTCGCACCCTGTCGCCGGTGCAGGCGATGGGGCGCACCTGCAAGAAGGACACCGTCATCCGCGGACAGGAAATCAAGGCTGGCGACCGGGTAGTGCTGCTGTTCGGCGCGGGCAACCGCGATCCGGAAATCTACGACGAGCCCGAGAAGATCAAGATCGACCGCGAAGACAATCGTCATCTGGCCTTCGGCGCCGGGCATCACCGCTGCCTCGGTTCCAATCTCGGGCGGCGCGAACTGGTCATCGGGCTTGAGGAATTCCTGAAGGTCGTGCCCGAGTTCACCCTCGGGGACCCGTCGGAGAAATGGTATGGTGTCGGTCGTCTGACCCTCAACTTCAAGTCGTGAGGGAGAAGGCAAGTTGAAAGTCCTGCTTGATTCCCATCGCTGCCAGGGTCACGCCAGATGCGCGGCCTTTGCCCCCGAAACCTTCGTTTTCGACGATGACGGCTTCTCACGCGTGCGCGAAGGCATGGAAGACGTCAAACCCGAGAACCAGGCCGGGGTCAGGAAGGCCTGCGCCAACTGTCCCGAACTCGCCATTTCCATCGTCGAAGACTGACCTTGGACCGGGAAGTGATGACAAAGAACAGCGCCGAGGACCGGCACGGCATTCGCAGTGTCGCGATCATCGGCGCTTCCCTTGCCGGAGGCGCGTGCGTGGCGCGCCTCCGTGCTCTTGGCTACGATGGGCAGATCACCGTGATCGACCCGGACCCGCTGGCGCCCTATGATCGGCCGCCACTGTCCAAGGGGGTTCTGACCAGAGCAGCCCCCATCGAGACGCCGCGCTGGTGGTGCGACGACTGCACGCTCTTGCGCGGACGGGCGGTCGCACTCGATCCTTGGGCGCGCCGCATCGGGATCCGCGAACCCGACGGCCAAAGCCGGTTTGTGTCTGCCGACGCCATCGTGATTGCCACCGGGGCCAGACCGCGCAGGTTGCCGACAGAGCCTGCGGGCGTCCTGGCGCTGCGCAGCGCGGCAGATGCGAAGGCCCTGTGCGATGCGCTCGATCGCGGGGCGAAAAGCGCCACCATCATCGGGGCCGGGGTTCTTGGCTGCGAGATTGCCTCTTCCTTGCGGGCACGCGGTGTCGAGGTTGCCATGGCAGATCTGGCACCGCTGCCGCTCGTTCGTATCTTCGGTGCCGAAATCGGCAAGATGGCGGTCGGCTGGATGACAGAGGCCGGCGTCGCCCTGCACCTCGGCGTGGGGATCGCCGCAATCCGCGCCGGGTCCGCCGGATTTTCGGTGGACCTCGCCAGTGGCACGCAACTGCAAAGCGATCTGGTGATCAGTGCCATCGGCGCGGAACCCGAAACCGAGTGGCTGAACGGCAGCGGGATCGGGATCGCCAATGGCGTGCTTTGCGACGGGTCCGGGGCGGTGCTTGATCGCGACGGGGCGATCTTGCCGAATGTCTTTGCCGCCGGGGATGTCGCGGCCTTGCGCGACCAGAATGGCAGCCACCGGCGCCACGAGGCCTGGACCGCCGCCCGACAGCAGGGCACCGAGGTCGCGGAGCGGATCCTGAATGGATCGCAGGCATCTGCGCCCGATGCAGAAGACTATTTCTGGACCGACCAGTTCAGCCGCAAGATTCAGGTCCTCGGAAGCGTGCCTGCCAATGGCACGCTGAACTGCGTCAGAACGACTGCCCGGCGGCACGGTGCCCTGTTCGAGGTTCGCGACGGCGAAAGGCATGCTGGCTGGATCGCCATGAACTGCCCGGAACTTCTTGCGCAGGTTCAGGCCGGATTGCTTGCGGCAGAATGATGAGCGGGTCGTCGACCGGTCCGCGGCATGATCGAACAGCGGGCGCCCGCCGGCAACCGGTCGCGCCGCAGCCAACGGGAATGTCAACATCGATAGCTCTGGGGTGATCCATGGGACAGTTGCGCAAACAGGCCAAGGCATTGTCACGGCAGGTGCGGCGAGGCGATGTCTCGGCTGCGCGACAACTTCTGTCGCACAGCGTCCGGATGGGGCACCGGAATCTGGCCGTGCGTCGGTTCTTTCTTGCCCTTGCCATGGGGGCGCGGGACGTGGAGGATGAAGCACGCTACTGCGCAGAGATCATCTCGGTGCTGCCCGACGAGACTGTCAGGAAGATGATCGCCGAAGCCCGGTGCAACGCAGGCGTCTTCACGACAAGGGGAAACCACGATGCCTGAGCCATGCGGTGCCGTCTTCGCCCCCTACATGGGCATTTCCCCCCGTTTTCTGGGGTCTCCCGCCTTTGTCGGCGCTGGCGCTTCCGTCTTGGGCCGGGCAACGATCGGACGGCGCGCCTGGCTGGGCAGCTATTCCGTGATCCGAGCGGACGGCCACCATGTCGCGATCGGCGACGATTTTCACCTTGGAGAGCACGCCACGGTTCATATCGCCCATGAGGTCTATCCGACGGTGATCGGAAGCCGGGTGGTCGCAGGCAGGCATGCCGTCGTTCACGCCTGCGAAATTGGCGACGACTGCATCATCGAAGCCGGGGCAGTCGTCCTCGACGGATCAAAGGTCGGTGCCGGTGCCGTGATTTCGGCAGGATCGATCGTTTTTCCCCGGTCCGAACTTGCGGGCGGCTGGCTCTATTCAGGCAGCCCGGCCCGGCCGGTCACGCCCGTCACGCCGGAAGACCTTGTTTCGCGCCGCCATACGCCCGGAGATGCTGCGACCGGAAGTCCTGCGGCGGGGAAGGTCGGCGAGCCGGCCAAATCCCGTGCGACGAACCCGGCGCGGTTCGACTGCTTCGTGGCACCGACCGCGCGCCTTTCCGGTGATATCCGCCTCGGACAATCGGTCGGCATCTGGTATGGATGCGTTCTGGACGGAGGCAGCCATGGCATCACGATCGGCGCCGGCACGAACGTTCAGGACAATACCCGGATCCTCTGCCAGCACGACGCCGTTGCAATCGCGGCGGATGTCACGATCGGCCACAACGTTACGCTCTTGGATTGCCGCATCGACAGCGGCAGTCTGGTCGGCATAGGGTCGGTCATTTCCCGCGGGACCGTCGTGGAACGCGACGTTCTCGTAGCCGCCGGGACCGAGACGACAACCGGACAACGTCTGACAAGCGGACAGGTATGGGCCGGAAAACCGGCCCGTCCGATCGGCAGGATGGACGACCGCAAGCGCGCGATGCTGGCTGAAACGCTGCCGACCTATCAAGGTTACGCCGAGCAATTCCGGCGAACTCAGCATGAAGCGCTGTCAGCGGAAGGCGCGCGATGAATGGCAAATGTGCCGTCGAAATCCGCCAATCGAAATGGGGGGTCGGCTCAGGTTTCCTGTCGGATGGGCGTTGCAGAGGTGGTTCGGGTGATCTGAACAGGTCTCGGGCGGTGTTAACAGGTTGCTGAAGAAATCACGCACCCAGCCGGTTTCACCCTTGAGATCGGAAACCTGTTCCTCGCCACGTTCCCCACATTCTCGGGCCCGGGCGACCAGCCCGGGCCGCGCCCGACCCTCCCGGCGGGAGGGCGCATGACACCGTCGGAAACAGCACAGCGCTCGGAAGGGCTTGGCTGGCATAAAGCACCGCAGCCGCGGCGTGGCACGGCGCCCCCCCAGGGTCGGGCGCGTCCCTCGGCGCCAGGATCGGATGGCGCGACCGGAAAGGTTTCCTCGCCGGACACTGCCCGAACTCCTTTTTCAGCGGCCTGTTAGGAGGAAGGCGCGCGCGACGGCTTTCCAGCATCCTGCCAGGAGGGCGGGCCTGCAACCCGGCGGTGCGGGGGCGGCCAGAGGGCAATCGCGACCGGCCTGCCGGGGGCGACCGCGCGCCGTGTTCACCCCGCCTCAACGCCGGCCCGCTCTGATCGGGGCCTCTGCGCCAGACGAAAAGGGCCGCCCGCCGTGACACTCCTTCGCAAATACGTCAAGCCGACTTCGCTGACCTGGCTGGCCTCGGCCCTGCCGCTGCTGGCCGGGCTCTTCATCGCCTTCGAGCCGGTCCATCACCTGGCCGACTGGTCGAAGGCGGTCAGCCTGACCTTCGGCGGCACCTCGCCCTATCTGCTGATCAACGCCGGCCTGGTCGGAATCGGCCTGCGCGGCGCGGTGCGGTCCTGAACACCCCGCAGACCCTGCGCCCGTGCCGTGGCCGGCTTGCCTGATTGGGCGGGTCGTCATAAGACGGGCGCGCAGGGTGATTAGCTCAGCTGGTAGAGCGCTTCGTTTACACCGAAGATGCCGGGGGTTCGAGTCCCTCATCACCCACCAGCCTCTGGCCACACTCATGCCGCAGGCGACCCGATCAATTCGGTTGCCAACCCCCCGCCCGCCTGTCTAAGGTCACTGTCATAAAACCGTTACAATCCGGGCCCTCCGGATCGGTGACCAACGGAACTTCGGGAGGAAGACCATGACCGGACGCCTTGCTACACCCGTGATGCAGACCGCCGTGCTGGCGCTCGGCACCGCCCTTGCCGGCTCGGCCGCCGAGGCCGCGGGGCGGCTGAACTTCTACTGTTCGGCGCAGGAGGAATGGTGCCAGATCATGGCCCGCGGCTTCGAGGAGGCGACCGGGATCGATGTCGACATGACCCGCAAATCCTCGGGCGAGACCTTCGCGCAGGTCAAGGCCGAGGCCTCGAACCCCAAGGGCGACATCTGGTGGGGCGGCACCGGCGATCCGCATCTTCAGGCCGCCGAGGAAGACCTGACCGAGCCCTACATCAGCCCGATGCGGGCCGAACTGCATCCCTGGGCGATCGCCCAGGCCGAAAGCGCCGGCGACCGCACCATCGGCATCTATTCCGGCGCGCTCGGCTTTGGCTACAACGCGGACCTGATCAAGGCCGACAACCTGCCCGAGCCGAAATGCTGGGAGGACCTGACCCGGCCCGAGTTCAAGGGCCATGTCCAGATCGCCAACCCCAATTCCTCGGGCACCGCCTACACGACGCTGGCCACCATGGTGCAGCTTTTCGGCGAGGACGGCGGTTTTGACTACATGAAGCGGCTCCATGCCAACATCAACCAGTATACCAAGTCCGGCTCGGCGCCGATCAAAGCGGCCGGGCAGGGCGAGACCGCGGTCGGCATCGTCTTCATGCATGACGCGGTCGCCCAGACCGTCGCCGGCTTTCCGATCGTGACCGTGGCGCCCTGCGAGGGCACCGGCTACGAGATCGGCTCGATGTCGATCATCAAGGGGGCGCGCAACCTCGACGAGGCCAAGGCGTTCTACGACTGGGCGCTGAGTGCCGAGGCGCAGAACCTCGCGCTCGAGGTCAACGCCTTTCAGGTGATGTCGAATGTCGCGGCGAAGAAATCCGACTTCGCGCCCGACCTTTCGGCGATCAAGCTGATCGACTACGACTTCAAGAAATACGGCTCCAGCGACGAGCGCAAGCGGCTTCTGGCCAAGTGGGACAACGACGTCTCCACCCTGCCGCAATAAGGCCGCGCCGGACCCTTGCGCGCGCCTGCGACCGCCAGAACCGCCGATCCGGTGCTGATCTTCTGGATCATCGCCGGGTGGGTGGGGCTTGCCCTTCTGCCCTGGTACGGGGTCGAGGATTTCCTGACCTTTTCCTGGCTGGCCGAGGGCTGGCCGCTTGATCCCGACCTCGCGCCGGCCGCGGTGCTGGTGGCGAAGGGGGAAAAGCTGTGGCTGGCGCCGCTGCTGCTGGCGCTGGCCGCACCCCTCATGGTGCTGGGCCGGGCCAAGTCCGACCCCGTCCATGCCCGCATCCTGATCGCCGCCGGCGGTTTCGGCTTTGCCTGGCTGGTGGCGCAGGGGCTGGGCATCGGCCTGCGCGGCTTTACCGCGCCCTGGCTCGAGGCGCTTTTCGGCCCGCTTGGCGAGCGGCAGTTCGGCATGGGCTACGGCGCGCTCCTGACCGCCTCGGCCTTCCTCTTTCTCTTCACCCAGGGCATCGCGGCGCGGGGAGCGGTCGGCGGCGATGTCTTTGTTGCCGGCGCGATCGGCGGGGTGATCGCGGTGGTGGCGATCTTCGTCTTCTTCCCGATCGCCAGGATGCTGATGGCGGCCTTCGTCAGCGACGAGGGGCGGCTGTCGATCGGCGTCTTTGCCGCGAAGGTCACCGACGGGCGGATCTGGGGCCTTGGTTGCCTGTCGGGCGGGCGCTGCGGGGCGGCGTGGAACTCGCTGGGGCTGGCGGTGCTGGTGGGCGTGCTGACGACGGCCCTGGGGCTGGCCTTCGCGCTGGTGCTGACCCGCTCGGGCTTTCGCCACAAGCGCAGCTTGCGGGCGCTGACGGTGCTGCCGATCATCACCCCGCCCTTCGTCATCGGCCTGGCGATCATCCTGCTGTTCGGCCTCTCGGGCGCGGTCACCACCGGGGTTGCCGATATCCTCGGCATCCGCCCGACGCGCTGGGTCTACGGGTTGCCGGGCGTGCTGATCGCGCAGGTCCTGGCCTTCACCCCGATCGCCTTTCTGGTGCTGATCGGCGTGGTCGAGGGCGTCAGCCCGTCGATGGAAGAGGCCGCCCAGACCCTGCGCGCCAGCCGCTGGCAGACCTTCCGCACCGTATCCCTGCCGCTGATGCGGCCGGGGCTGGCCAACGCCTTCCTCTTGGGCTTCATCGAAAGCATGGCCGATTTCGGCAACCCGCTGGTCCTGGGCGGCAATTTCGACGTGCTCTCGACCGAGATCTTCTTTGCCATCGTCGGCGCGCAATATGACCAGAGCCGGGCGGCGATCCTTGCCATGGTGCTTCTGGGCTTCACCCTTGGCGCCTTTTACCTGCAACGCTTCTGGCTTGGCCGCAAAAGCTATACCACGGTGACCGGCAAGGGCGATGCCGGGGTGCATCCGGCGATGCCGAAGGGGCTGGCGGTGCCGGTCCATGTCGTCGTGGCGCTGTGGTCGGCCTTCACCCTGGTGATCTACGGGATGATCCTTTACGGATCGGTGGTGCGGCTCTGGGGGGTCGACAACTCGTTGACCCTCAAGCACTACGTCACCGCCTTCTCGCTGGCCTGGGGCGAGGGCGGGCTGCGCTGGACCGGCTCGGCCTGGGACAGTTTCTGGACCACGATGCTGATCGCCAGTGCCGCCGCGCCGCTGACCGCGGCGATCGGGCTGATCACCGCCTATCTGCTGACAAGGCAGGATTTCGCCGGCAAGAAATCCTTCGAGTTCGGCACCATGCTGTCCTTCGCGATCCCCGGCACGGTGATCGGGGTCGCCTATATCATGGCCTTCAACGTGCCGCCGATCGAGATCACCGGCACCGGCCTGATCCTGGTGATCAGCTTCATCTTCCGCAACATGCCGGTGGGCGTGCGCGCCGGCATCGCCTCGATGAGCCAGCTTGACCGCAGCCTCGATGAATCCTCGCTGACGCTGGGCGCCAATTCCTGGCAGACCTTCCGCGCGGTGATCCTGCCGCTTCTGCGCCCGGCGATCCTGGCGGCGCTGGTCTACAGCTTCGTGCGCGCGATGACCGCGATCTCGGCGGTGATCTTCCTCGTCTCGGCGCGCTATGACATGGCGACGAGCTATATCATCGGCCGGGTCGAGAACAACGACTACGGCCTGGCCATCGCCTATTCCACCGCGCTCATATTCGTCATGCTGGCAGCGGTCGGGCTTTTGCAACTGCTGGTCGGGCGCACCCGGATCGGCCGGCGCACCTCATTCGGGCAGGGACACTGACATGCACGCGATCAACGCCAAGGCCGCTTCGGTCCGCTTTCAGGGGGTGACCAAGGTCTATGGCCGCGACGTGGTGGCGGTGAACCAGATCGACCTCGAGGTCGCGGCCGGCACGCTGGTGACGCTGCTCGGTCCTTCCGGCTGCGGCAAGACCACGACGCTTCGGATGATCGCCGGGCTGGAGATGGCCACGAAGGGCCGCATCCTGATCGGCGATCGCGACGTGACGGCGCTGCCGGCGACCGACCGCGACGTGTCGATGGTGTTTCAGTCCTATGCGCTCTTTCCGCACATGACGGTGATGGAAAATGTCAGCTACGGGCTGAAGTTTTCCGGATTCGCCAAGGCCGAGACCCGCGAGCGGGCGCTGGCGGGCCTCGGTCTTGTCGGGCTGGACGGCTATGGCGGGCGGCTGCCCTCGGAACTGTCGGGCGGCCAGCAGCAGCGCGTCGCGGTGGCGCGCGCGCTGGTGCTGGAGCCGCAGGTGCTCTTGTTCGACGAGCCCCTGTCGAACCTTGATGCCAAGCTGCGCCGCCAGGTCCGCGAGGAGATCCGCGAGATCCAGCAGAAGCTTGGCCTGACCGTAGTCTATGTCACCCATGACCAGGAAGAGGCGCTGGCGGTGTCGGACCGGATCGTGGTGATGCGCAATGCCGCGATCGCCCAGATCGGCAGCCCGCGCGACCTTTACGAGGCCCCGGCCGATGCCTTCGTCGCCGATTTCATCGGCGAGGCCAACCTGATCGGCGTCGAGATCATCGCGGTCGCGGGCGAGATCGCCGAGATCGCCATCGCCGGCTATCGCCACCGGCTGGCCGCGCGCGGGCTGACGCCGGGGCCGGCGCAACTGGCGGTGCGGCCGTCGCGCCTGCGGCTGGTGCGCGGTGCGGACGGCGACGGGGTGGCGGCCGAGGTCGCCAAGGCGACCTATGTCGGCAACCGCATGGAATACACGCTTGTCGCGCCCTTCGGGACGCTCTTCGCGGTCAGCGACGACGTGGTGACGCCCTACCGGCCGGGCGAGGCGGTGACGATCTCCTTCGCCGCCTCGGGGCCGGTGCTGATCCCGGCGGGATAGGCGCCTTTTGCGCCCTTCCGCGACAGGGCAGTGGATGGCTGCGGGCAGCCGCGCCACCCTGCGCGGTCTGCGCTTTATCCCAGCCATGTCCGGGCGACCTTGAGCGGCGCGGGCCCGTCGCCCAAGCGGCTGGCCGGGGGGCGGCCATCCGCTGCCCGGGCCGCGAACGCGGCGGCCCGGGCGGGGGGCGCGATCAGCCGATGGCGGGGCAACGGTCCGCCGATCCGGGGTCAGGCGGCCGGGTAGCTTGAATACGCCTCCGTGCTCCCGTCGCGGCGGATCAGGTGGACGACATAGGCGTCACGCTCGCTTTCCGGCCCCATGCCGGGCGCGCCATAGGGCATGCCGGGCACCGCCAGGCCAACCGCGTCGGGGCGTTCGTCAAGCAGACGGCGGATATCGGCGACCGGGACATGGCCCTCGATCATGTAGCCCTCGATCCGGCCGGTATGGCAGGAAACCATCTCGGGCGGGATGCCGCTTTCGGCCTTGTAGCGCATCAGCAGGGTGCCGGCGGCGGGTTCGGTCGTGACCGCGAAGCCGGCGCCGGCGAGGATATCGATCCAGCCCGAGCAGCAGCCGCAGTCGGGATCCTTCAGCACATGGATCGCCGGCCCGGCGCCCTGCGCCAGGGCCCCGAGCGGCGATGCCGCCAGGAGCGCGGTTGCGCCGAACAGGACCGCGCGGCGCGAGTGAGCATGATGTTTCATCGGGTTTTCCTTTCCAGCTTCCATGGAGTGATGGCAGGTCACAGGTCTACCCGCCTGAGCCTGAGGGCGTTGGTTATCACCGAGACCGAGGACAGGCTCATCGCCGCCGCGGCGATCATCGGTGACAGCAACAGGCCGGTGACCGGGTAGAGCAGCCCCGCCGCGATCGGCACGCCAAGCGCGTTGTAGGCGAAGGCGAAGAACAGGTTCTGCCGGATGTTGCGCAAGGTCGCGCGGGCCAGCTTGCGCGCCCGCACGATGCCCATCAGGTCGCCGCCCAGCAACGTGATGCCGGCGCTTTCCATCGCCACATCGGCGCCGGTGCCCATGGCGATGCCGACATCGGCGGCGGCCAGCGCGGGGGCGTCGTTGACCCCGTCGCCGGCCATGGCGATCTTGTGGCCGTCGCGGCGCAGCTGGTCGATCAGGTCCTTCTTGGCCTCGGGCAGGACGCCCGCGCGCACCTCGTCGATGCCGAGGCTGGCGGCCACCGCCTGCGCGGTGCGCTCGTTGTCGCCGGTCGCCATGATCACCCGCAGTCCCTGGGCGTGCAATTCGCGGATCGCCTGCGCGGTGCTGTCCTTGATCGGATCGGCCACCGCGACGATGCCGGCAAGCGCGCCGTCGACCGCGATGAACATCGCCGTCCTGCCCATCGCGCGCAAGGCGTCGGCCCGGGCCTCGGCGGCGGCGCTGTCCAGCCCCATCTCGCGCATCATCGCGGCGTTACCAAGCGCCACCGTGTGCCCGCCGACCGTGCCGCGCACGCCCTTGCCGGTGACCGCCTCGAACTCCGCAGCCTCCTGCCGGGCCGCCCCCTGCGCCTCGGCGCCTTCGACGATCGCCTCGGCCAAGGGGTGTTCCGAGCCGCGCTCCAGTGCCGCGGCCAGTGACAGAAGCTCGGCCCCGGCGATGTCGCCAAGCGCGATCGTGTCGGTCAGCTTCGGCTTGCCCATGGTCAGCGTGCCGGTCTTGTCGACGATCAGCGTATCGACGCCGGCCATCCGTTCCAGCGCCTCGGCATCCTTGATCAGCACGCCAGCCTGCGCGCCGCGCCCCGCCGCCGTGGTGATCGAGATCGGCGTGGCAAGGCCCAGCGCGCAGGGGCAGGCGATGATCAGCACCGACACCGCCGCGGCGATGGCAAAGACCAGCGCGGGTTCGGGGCCGATGCTCAGCCAGACCCCGAAGGCGACAAGGGCGATGGCCACAACGGTCGGCACGAAGACCGCCGAGACCCGGTCGGCCAGCCCCTGGATAGGCGCGCGCGAGCGGCGCGCGTTCGACACCATCGCCACGATCTGCGCCAGAACGGTATCGGCGCCGACCTTGGCCGCCTCGATCACCAGGGAGCCGTTCTTGTTGATCGTGGCGCCGGTCACCGCATCGCCGGGGCCCTTTTCCACCGGCATCGACTCGCCGGTCAGCATGCTCTCGTCCAGCGACGACCGCCCCTCGATCACCCTGCCATCGACCGGCACCGCATCGCCGGGGCGGACCCGAAGCCGGTCGCCCTCGATGATGTTCTCCAGCGGCGCGTCGTATTCGCTGCCGTCGGGCAGGATGCGCCGGGCGGTCTTCGGCGCCAGATCCAGCAGCGCGCGGATCGCATCGCCGGTGCGTTCGCGCGCCCTGAGTTCCAGGACCTGGCCGACGAAGACCAGCGCCACGATCACCACCGCCGCCTCGTAATAGGTGCCGACGCCCTGGCCCATCCGGTAGGCCTCGGGAAAGACGCCGGGCAGGAAGGTCGCGACCAGCGAATAGAGATATGCCGCGGCGACGCCGATGCTGATCAGCGTCCACATGTTGGGGCTGCGGTTGCGCAGCGAATCGAGGCCGCGGCGGAAGAACGGCAAGGCGGCCCAGAGGATGATCGGCGTCGCCAGCACGAACTCCAGATAGCCGGCGGTCCGGTGCCCGATCCAGTCGCGCACCGGCAGCGCCACCAGTTCGCCCATGGTCAGGATCACCAAGGGCACCGCCGCCGCCGCCGAGATCCACATCCGGCGGGTGAAGTCGGTCAGTTCCTCGCTCGGCTCGTCGGAGGGCAGCATCGGCTCCAGCGCCATGCCGCAGATCGGGCAGGCCCCGGGCGCATCGCGGATGATCTCGGGGTGCATCGGGCAGGTATAAAGGGCGGCCTCGGGGGCGGATGCCTTGCGCGTGGCGGCGCGGCCCGAGGTATAGAACCACGGATCGTCCTGAAACCGCGTCCGGCACCTGTCCGAGCAGAAATGAAAGGTCTCGCCCTGAAACGCCGCGTGACGCCCGTCCGGCCTGACCGCGACCGTCATCCCGCAGACCGGGTCTTTGGCGGTTTCGCTCCCGGCCGGGATCTTGGTTGTCGCGGGGTGGTGATCGTGGTCCATGATGTGCGAACCTTTCTGGTCTCGTTGCAGATAAGGACCGGGGGTATCCCCGGTCAGGGCGTCGTGCGGCCCTCGCGCCGGATCGCCACCCAGAGCAGCGGCAGCCCGGTGACCAGGCCAAGGCCAAGCACCGCCCAACTGGCGCGGCCGATGTCGCCGCTGGCCGCCTGCCCGCCGACGTGGGCAAGAAGAAAGCTTGCCGGGACGATCCCGGCCAGCGTCGCAAGCGCGAACCGCCAGGCGTGCAGGCGGCTGAGCCCGGCCGCATAGCTGATCATGTCGAAGGACACGAAGGGCATCAGGCGGCTGGCAAAGACCGTCGTCGTCAACGCGGCCTGCGAGCCGAGCAGCCCGGCATCGACGCGGGCACCGAACATCCGCCGCAAGACGTCATGGCCCAGCACCCGGGCCAGCCCGAAGGCGATCAGCGCGCCCAGTTCGGCGCCGATCACTACCTGCACCGTGCCCCACAGATGGCCGTAGGCCGCCCCGGCCGCCAGCGCGATCGGCGCCGAGGGGATCGGGCTGGCCACCACCGCGGCGGTCATCAGCGTGACGATCAGGACCGGGCCCCAGAGGCCGGCGCGCGCCACCACCGCCGCCAGCGCCTCGCGGTCCAGCAGATCGCGCGCCTCGACCAGCCGCGCCGGCGCGACAAGCCAGACGCCAAGCAGGGTGATCCCGAGGATCGCCAGACCTGCGAGGATGCCGGTGCGCAGGTTCATCTCAGATCGCCTCGACCGCCTTCGCCAGAAGGTCGCGGACCTGGCCCGCGACGGCCGTCAGTTCGGCGTTCTCGATCGCCTGCATGGATGCCACCGGGTCGATCGCGCTGACCTCGACGCCCCCCGCGACCTCGCGCAAGATGACGTTGCAGGGCAACATCGCACCAACCCGCGGCTCGATCCCGATCGCCTGATGCGCCATCTTCGGGTTGCAGGCGCCAAGGATGCGATAGGCCGGCATCTCGACATCGAGCTTCTTCTTCATCGTCGCCTTGACATCGATCTCGGTCAGGATGCCGAAGCCATGATCCGCCAGCGCCTTGCGCGTTCGGGCGTCGATGTCGTCGATACCTGCGTCGGAGATCATTCGATTGATCGTGTAGGCCATTGCGAGGTCCTTCTCTTTCACTTGCGCAGATACTTGATCAGCGCCGCGATGGCCAAGACCACCAGCGCGAGGACCAGCAGGCCGAAAAGCCAGCCGAACCCCATGCCAAAACCCATGCCGTTGCCCATTGCGTCCCAGTTCATCATCCGATCCTCCTGAATTGCGGGTTGTCGTGATTGCCTATCGCTCGAGCCTTTTGCGATTGCCGGAACCGGGGCGCAGGGCCGGGCGAGAGCGGGTTGGAACGGGGCGCGCCGGGTCCGGGCGCCCCGTCCCCGTGGTCAGACCGAGGCCGAGACCGCGAACTCGGTCATCATGCCGCTCGCGAGGTGCGGCATGTGGTGGCAGTGCAGCATCCAGCGTGCCGCCTCGCCGGCATCAAGCGCCACATCGACCATCGACATCGGCGGAACGTAAACCGTGTCGCGCAGCGCCCCGGCAACGCGGCGCCCGTTCAGCCCGACGACCTGGAACACATGGCCGTGCAGGTGCATCGGGTGGCCCATCATCGACATGTTGTGAAACGACAGCAGCACCCGCTCGCCACTGCGCGCGGTGACCGGTTGGTGCTGGCCCCAGACGGCGCCGTTGATGGTCCAGAGATAGGGCTGCATCGTGCCGCCCAGCATCAGCAAATGGCTGCGGTCCACCGGCCGGTCGGGCAGGGCGCCCAGTGCTGCCAGACGAAACTCCTGCGCAAGATCGGTGTCGAAGGCGGGCGCCGCGGTCTCGGCCAGCGCGTCGAGACGCCGAACCTCGGCACCCGGCGTGGCAAGGATCAGGCCGGTGCGCTCGCGCCCGCCTTCCCGCAGCGCAAGGATCGGCCAGGCGCCGGCCTCACCCGGCAGGTCGATCTCCAGATCCAGCCGCTGGCCCATCGCCAGCCCGAAGCGGCTGCCCGCGAGCGGTTGCACGGCGTGCCCGTCCACCGCGATCAGTCTTGCCTCGGCCGCCCCGGTGTCGATCCAGAACACCGTGGCCGCGGCGGCGTTGATCACCCGCAGGCGGATACGGCCGCCGCGTTCGATCCTGACCACCTCGGGGTCCGACAGGGTCCGGTCGTTGGCCAGATAGGCGTCCCAGTCGTGATCGTTCAGGTCCATGGCCATGCCTGCCATGCCGCCCATGCCGCCCATGCCGCCGTGGTCCATGCCGCCCATGGCCATGCCCGGCATCGCGGGCGCGCCCTGTGCCGCGCCGTGGTCGCCGCCGCCGCCGATCTCGGCCAGAACCTCTTCGGCCGGGCGGAACGAGAAGTCATGCAGGAACAGCGCGACCTCCTGGCGGTCGGCGACCAGATCCTCGGGCGCGCGAACGATCAGGGGCGCCGCCAGCAGCCGCATCTCCTGGACCGGCACATGGCTGTGCATCCAGTGCGTGCCCGGCCGGGGCTGAAAGTCGTAGGACCGGGTCTCGCCCGGCGCGAGCAGCGCCATCGGCATGTCCGGCACGCCGTCCTGGGCGTTGGGCGGGATCTGGCCATGCCAGTGGATGATCGTGCCGACGTCAAGCGCGTTGGTCAGATCGACCCGGAACCGCTGGCCGGGGTCGAGCACAAGGCCCTGGCCAGCGGGGCCGGCAAGGCCGAGGACCGTGGCGGCACGGCCGTCGATATCAAGCGTGCGGGTTGCCGCGGACAGCGCCAGCGGCGCCGATTGGGCCACAGTCTGGGCCACAGTCTGGGCCGCGGCGGCGCGCGGCAGATGGGCGGCGCTCAGCGCCGCGGCAGTAGCAGCCAGAAAGCCGCGTCTTGTCAAGGTGTTCATGGTCGTCTCCCCGGGACATCCGTCCCGTGCATCAAGGCCGATGGAACGCCGCGGGCGTCGGCCCGGGCGCGATCAGAGGAGACGGAGCATCGGCGGCCGTTCGGCCAGATCGGGCGCGCGGCCAGCATGGACCGCAGCCGCGGGCAGGTCATGGCCAGCGGGGTGGTGCGCCCGTCCGGCGCCTTCGCCCGGCGCCGCAAGAACCGCCGAAAGGCCGGTGCAGACCGACTTGCACAGCCCGGCCTCGGTCGCGCCGCAGTCGGGGCGGCCACCACAATCGGGCACGCCGGCATCCGGCGCCGGCATCATCGCGCCGGCATGGACAGCGTGATCCTGCCCGACCGCCATCCGCGCGGCATGCGCCGAGGTCATCGTGGTGACCATGGCGATCGCAAGGACGGCAAGCATGATGACGATGCGGCGGATCATGCACCGAAGATAGGCATTGCGCGCGGGAATGTCCATTGCCGCCGCCGGCGCTTTTCCGGCAGGATGTCATATCGGCAGGGTGCCGGTGATCTTCCGACCCGACCGGAGAGACAGGGCTTGAAGACGGACCTTCGCATCGCCGGCCGGGCCGGAGTGCCGGCCGGCGCGCTGGCGCTGGCGCTCGTCGCCGGATGGTGGCTTGTCCGGCCTGCATCCACCACCCCGTCCGCCGGCGTCATCGCGCAGGGGCGGCAGGTCTATGCGGATCACTGCGCCGCCTGCCACGGCGCCGATCTTGAAGGGCAGGCCGACTGGCGCTCGCCGCTGGCTTCGGGGCGGCTGCCGGCGCCGCCGCATGACGCGACCGGCCACAGCTGGCACCATCCCGACGATGTGCTGGCGCGCATCATCAGGGACGGCACCGCCGCCGTCGTCGGTGGCGGATACCAGAGCGACATGCCGGGCTTTGCCGACAGGCTGGACGAGGCCGCGATCGGCGCGGTCCTTGCCTATATCAAAAGCACCTGGCCAGAGCGCGAGCGGCGCTACCAGGAAAGGGCATCGCAGGGGAACTAGGGTCTGTTGAAAAAGCCAGGCCTCCAGCCGTTTTCAACCTTGAGATCGGAAACCTGTTCCTCGCCACGCTTCCCACAATCCCGGGCCCGGGCGACCAGCCCGGGCCGCGCCCGACCCTCCCGGCGGGAGGGCGCATGGCAATGTCGAAAATAGCGCAACGGTTTGAGTGATCTGGCTGCCATAAAGCACCGTAGCCCCGGCGTGCCAAAGCGCCCCCCCAGGGTCGTGCGCGCCCCTCGGTGCCAAGATCAGTAGGGCAGGAAAGTTTCCCCGCCAGACACTGGCCGAGTTCCTTTTCCAGCAGCCTGCCAGGGGCGATCGCCGCGCCCGCCATGTCCGCGACGCGGGTCGGGCCTTCAGTCCCAGGCGCCGAGGGCCAGCCCGCGCATTGCGTCAAAGACCGCCGGCGCGCCGGCCAGGACCCGGGCGCCGACCTGCATCGCCCGGTCGGCCTCGACCGGCTCGACCCGGCCGCCGGCCTCGGTGACGATCAGGTGGCCGGCAAGGAAATCCCAGCCGTTCATGTGCTCCTCGGCATAGCCGAGGATACGCCCGCTGGCGACATAGGCCAGCGACAGCCCGCCCGATCCGTTGCGCCAGAAGACGGTGCCGGCATCAATGGCCAGCCCGACCAGTCGCTTGATCCCCTCGGCGCCGGTGCGCCCGGAAAAGCCGACCCCGATCGAGCCCTCGGTCAGCCGGGTCTTGGCCGAACATCGCGCCGGTCGGTCGTTCAGAAACGCGCCGCCGCCGAGGCTCGCGTGATGCATCTCGTCCAGCACCGGGTCATGGACGACGCCGATCACCACCCGGCCCTGATGGACGCAGGCGATGATCACGCACCATTGCGCGATGCCGTTGATGAAATTCGTGGTCCCGTCGATCGGGTCGATCACCCAGGTATAGCCGCTGGTCCCGGAGCTCGGCGCGCCTTCCTCGCCAAGGATCGCATCGTCGGGAAAGGCCTCGGCCAGGCGCTTGCGCACCAGGATCTCGACGTTCCTGTCGGCCTCCGAGACGAAATCCTGATGGCCCTTGGTCTCGATCGTCAGCCGGTCCCAGCCGCGGAAATACTCAAGCGCCAGCGCCCCGGCCTCGGCGGCGATGCGGCGGGCGGCCGCGTAGCGGGCGGCGGGTTCGGATGCGGACATCGGGCAGGCTCCTCGTGGCGGGGCCGGGTGGCGGGGTCGGCCGGACAGTATCAGGGCTGGCGGCGGGCGAAAGGGGCGGGCGATGGATATCTTGCACGCTGCTGACGAAGGACTTCGCGCAGTGCCTGGCGAGGAACCATTTCCTGTCCCGCCATCCGATCCCGGCGCCGAGGGACGCGCCCGACCCTCGGGGGGCGCCTTGCTACGCCGGGGCTGCGGCGCTTTATCGCAGCCAGGCCCTTCCGAGCGCTGTGCTATTTCCGACGGTGCCATGCGCCCTCCCGCCGGGAGGGTCGGGCGTGGCCCGGGCTGGTCGCCCGGACCCGGGATTGTGGGGGGCGTGGTGACGCATGGTTTTCCGATCTCAGGGTTGAAAACGGGGTGGAGGCGTGGCTTGTCAGCAGCCAGATAGCGCCGCGACAAGGCCGCGCCGGCGGTAGACGTGGCCCCAGGGCCCGGCCCCCGGATCAGCCCCGGCCCAGACGCTCCAGCCGGGCCGCCCTGAGGCGGGCGAAATCGGCGCCGGCATGGTAGGAGGATCGCGTCAGCGGGGTTGCCGAGACCATCAGGAAGCCCTTGCCATAGGCGGCCTTCTCGTAGCCGGCGAATTCCTCGGGCGGCACGAAGCGGTCGACCCGGTGATGCTTGGGCGTCGGTTGCAGATACTGGCCGATGGTCAGAAAGTCGATGTCGGCGGCGCGCATGTCGTCCATCACCTGGCGCACCGCCGGCGCGTCCTCGCCCAGCCCGACCATGATGCCCGACTTGGTGAACATCGCCGGGTCAAGCTCCTTGACCCGCTGCAAGAGGCGCAGCGAATGGAAATAGCGCGCGCCGGGGCGCACCGAGGGATACAGCCCCGGCACCGTCTCGAGGTTGTGGTTGAAGACATCGGGGCGGGCTTCGACCACGGTTTCAAGGGCGCTGTCGGGACATTTCAGGAAATCCGGGGTCAGCACCTCGATCGTGGTTTCCGGGGCGCGGTGGCGGATCGCCCGGATGGTCTGGGCAAAATGCTCGGCGCCGCCGTCGGTCAGGTCATCGCGGTCGACCGAGGTCACCACGACATGTTTCAGCCCCAGCGTCTCGACCGCATGGGCGACACGGCCCGGCTCGAAGGCATCGAGCGTGTCGGGCCGCCCGGTGGCGATGTTGCAGAACGAACAGCCGCGGGTGCAGATCTCGCCCATGATCATCATGGTGGCGTGGCCCTGGCTCCAGCATTCGCCGACATTGGGGCAGCCGGCCTCTTCGCAGACCGTCACCAGCCGGTTGTCGCGCAGGATGTCGCGGGTCGCCTTGTAGCCTTCCGAGGTCGGCGCCTTGACCCGGATCCAGGCCGGCTTCTTCGGCTGGGCCTGATCGGGGCGATGGGCCTTCTCGGGGTGGCGCTGGTCGGGCAGAGTGATGTCGCGCACGGAATTTTCCCACTTCGCGGTCGGTTCCTTGGCAGATAAGCCTTTCCCGGCGCGAAGGCAACGCGGCAGGGCGCCTTGCGTGCCGGGACCGTGCAATCGGACGAGGGAGTATCATGGCCAGGAAACTGACGGCGGAGGTGATCGGCACCTTCATTCTGGTGTTCTTCGGGGTAGGATCGGCGGTGCTGATGGGCGCGCAGATCGGCATGCTCGGCATCGCGCTGGCCTTCGGTCTCGCGATCGTCGCGGCGGCCTACGGGCTTGGCGCGATATCGGGGGCGCATCTCAACCCGGCGGTGTCGCTGGGCATGGTGACGGCCGGCCGGATGCCGGCGGGCGAATTCATCGGCTATGCGCTGGCACAGGTCGCGGGTGCGGTTCTGGGCGCGCTCAGCATCTATCTGATCGCCAGCGGCCGGGCGGGCTATGACATCGCGGTCGACGGGCTTGGCCAGAACGGCTATGGCGCCGGCTATCTCGGCGAATACCGGGTGGGCGCGGCACTGATCTTCGAGACCGTCGCGACCTTTGTCTTCGTCACCGTGATCCTTGGCGCCACCGGGCCGGGCAGCGTTGCGGGCTTTGCCGGGCTGGCGATCGGCCTGACCCTGGCCGGGATCCATCTGGTCGGCATCAATGTCACCGGGGTTTCGGTCAACCCGGCGCGTTCGGTCGGGCCGGCGCTCTTCGTCGGCGGCAGGGCGCTGGCCGATCTGTGGCTTTTCATCCTGGCGCCGCTGGCCGGGGGGGCGCTGGCCGGTCTTGTCCATGGCACCGGCGCGACCCGCGCCGGGGACTGAGGCGGCAACCGGCCGGCCTGGCAAGCCGCCGAAAAAGTCACGCATCCAGCCGTTTTCACCCTTGAGATCGGAGAACCGTTCCGCGCCACGCTTTCCAAAAGCTCTGGCCCGGGCGACCAGCCCGGGCCGCGCCCTCCCCGCCGGGCTATCAGATTCACACATCTCGGTTGCGTCGCTGGATCAT
>PHEC01000017.1 GCA_002841115.1 Alphaproteobacteria bacterium HGW-Alphaproteobacteria-6
GAGGGCATAGGGCGCGTGGCCGAACGTGGTCCCGGGCTACGCCCGGAAGGGCCGAAGGGCGGCGCCCCGCACCGCGGCGGGCCGAAGGGTGGCGCGCCGCGCCGGGGTGGGCCGAAGAAGGGCTGAGCGTGACGCATCGGCCACGCTGACCCTGCGGCAGGCGCGATTTTGACGCCACGATGCCGCGGAATGCGGCCGCCGGGGGCCGCGGGGGCTTGGCCGGCGGGGCCGGAAGTGCCAGTCTTGCCGGCGACGGACCGCCGCCGTGCCGGTCTGGCGAAGAGGGTGGGACCCATGACCGAAGCCGGCATCCGCCGCATCGCCTTCAACCTGCTGCTGGCGGTGATGATCTATGTCGCCGTGACCGGGGGCCGCTGATGGCACAGCGGTTCGGCGGCAGGTTCAGCCCGGCGCCCGGCACGGAAACCCCGCCCCCTTCCGGCCCGGCGCCGACCGGACCGGCGGCCACGGCCCGGCCGCGCCCCGATCTTGCCGAACGGCGCAGCCGCTGGCTTTTGCTTTTCGCCCTGCCCTTCGCGATCAAGGCCTTCTGGCAAGACCCCGCCGGGCTGGCCCGCAACCTTGCCGCCTTCGCGCTGATCGCGCTGGCCGCCTGGCTGACGCGCGAGGGGGCGCGCGCCGCGGCGGCCCATGCGGCGCGCACCACCGCCCGCCGGCCGGCCTTTCCGCGCAAGATCGTCGGCAGCCTGGCTATCGGGGCGGGTCTGGGGCTGGGCGCCCTCGGCGCCGGCCCGGCCGCGGCGCTTTTGCTGGGGCTGATCGGGGCGGCGCTGCATCTGGCCGCCTTCGGCCCCGACCCGATGCGCGACAAGGGCATGGACGGCATCGACACCGTGCAACAGGACCGCGTCGGCCGGATTCTGGCCGAGGGCGAGGCCCATCTGACCGCGATGACCGAGGCCGCCGGGCGCACCCAAGACCGCCAGATCATCGCCCGGGTCGAGCGTTTCGCCGTCACCGCGCGCGCCCTTTTCCGCACCGTCGAGGACGACCCGCGCGACCTGACCGCGGCGCGGCGCTACCTCGGCGTCTACCTGATCGGCGCCCGCGACGCGACGATCAAGTTCGCCGACCTCTGGCGGCAGGGCCATGACCCCGCCGTGCGCGCCGATTACGAGGCGCTGCTGCATGACCTCGAGACCGATTTCGCCGCCCGCACCGCAGCCCTTCTCGACGACAACCGCAGCGACCTCGATGTCGAGATCGCGGTGCTGCGCGACCGGCTGAAGCGCGAGGGCCTGCCCCTGCAACAACCGTCCCCCCCGTCGAAGCGTGGAGAGTGAAGATGTCCGAAACCACCCGCACCAAGGCCGCCGGCGATCTTGCCGATATCGCGGCCGTCACCGCCGTGGTCCTGCCCGAACCGGCCGGCGCGGTGGTGCCGCTTGACCAGGCGCCGGCGCCGCAGGCTGAGGCGATCCGCGCCCGCATGGCCGAGATCGACCTTTCCGACAGCGGCTCGATCGTCCGCTTCGGCTCGGCCGCGCAGGGCGAGTTGCAACAGATCAGCCAGGCGATGCTGGCCGATGTGCGCAACAAGGATGTCGGCCCGGCCGGCGACAGCTTGCGCGACATCGTCACCACGATCCGCGGCTTTTCGGTCAGCGAACTGGACGTGCGGCGCAAGGCCTCGTGGTGGGAACGCCTGCTTGGCCGCGCAGCGCCCTTTGCCGGCTTCCTCGCCCGGTTCGAGAAGGTGCAGGGCCAGATCGACAAGATCACCGACAGCCTGCTCGGCCACGAGCACAAGCTGCTCAAGGACATCAAGTCGCTTGACCTGCTCTACGAGAAGACGCTGGCATTCTACGACGAACTGGCGCTTTACATCGCCGCCGGCGAGGCCCGGCTGGCCGGGATCGACGCCGAGGAGATCCCGGCCAGGGAGGCCGCGGTCAAGGCCGCAGCCGAGGCCGATCAGGTGATGGCGGCGCAGGAGTTGCGCGACCTGCGCTCGGCGCGCGACGATCTGGAACGGCGCGTCCACGACCTGAAGCTGACCCGCCAGGTGACGATGCAGTCGCTGCCCTCGATCCGGCTGGTGCAGGAAAACGACAAGAGCCTGGTGACCAAGATCAACTCCACCCTGGTCAACACCGTGCCGCTGTGGGAGACCCAGCTGGCCCAGGCGGTGACGATCCAGCGGTCAACCGAGGCGGCGACGGCGGTGCGCGAGGCCAATGACCTGACCAACGAACTTCTGACCGCCAACGCGAAGAACCTGCGCCAGGGCAATGAGATCGTGCGCCGGGAGATGGAGCGCGGGGTCTTCGACATCGAGGCGGTGAAGACCGCCAATGCCGAACTGATCGGCACCATCGAGGACTCCTTGCGCATCGCCGACGAGGGCAAGCGCAGCCGTGCCGCCGCCGAAGCCGAACTGGCGCGGATGGAGGCCGAGTTGCGCGACACGCTGTCGGCCGCCGCCGCGCGCCAGACCGCCGTCTGAACGATCGTGCGCTGCCGCCCGACGATGCGCCCGTGGTCGCTGGTCGCCTGCCTTGCCGTCCTGTCCGGCTGCGCGACGGACCTGCGACCGCCGGGTTCGGCGCCGGCGGTCGCCGGGGCGCAGGTGGGCGTGCAGGATGTGGCGCCACCGGAGCCGGCCATCGTCGCGGCCTCGGCCCAGACCGTCGCGGCGCGCGACTATTATGCAAGGATCGAGGCGAATTACCGCGCCCAGGGCCGGCTGCGCAGCGATGACGGGGGTGCGGATGCACCCTTCGACGCGGCGGCGCTGGCCGAGAATTTCGCCCGCATCGCCTTTTTCGACGAATTCGCTGAAAAGGGCGGCCGGCTGGTGGCGTCGGGGGCCGAGAACCGTCTGCACCGCTGGGTCGAGCCGGTGCGCCTTGCGGTCGAGTTCGGCGCCTCGATTCCGGCCGGCCAGCGCAGCGCCGACCGGGCCCTGATCGCGCAATATACCACCCGGCTGTCGCGGCTGACCGGGCTGGCGATGCGGATGACCGGCTGGCGGGTCAACCATACCGTGCTGGTCCTGAACGGCGACGAACGCCGCGCCGCCGGGCCGCGCCTGGCCGCCCTCGCCCCCGGCATCTCGGCCGCCGCGATCCGCTCGGTGACCGATATGGCGCCCGATATCTACTGCACGGTCTTCGCCTTCACCGCCGGATCAAGCGCCGAATACCGGCGCGCCGTCACCGTGATCCGCGGCGAACTGCCCGAGGCGATGCGGCTGGCCTGCATCCACGAGGAACTGGCGCAAAGCCTTGGCCTGGTCGCCGATCATCCGCGCGCCCGCCCCTCGATCTTCAACGACAACGAGGAATTCGCCCTGCTGACACGTCAGGACGAGATGATGCTGACGATGCTTTACGATCCGCGGCTCTGGCCGGGGATGACGCTGGCCGAGGCGCGACCGATCATTGCGACGATGGCGGCCGAACTGATCGGCGGCGACGGCTGAACCACAGGAGGTGTTCATGGGTATTCTCGATTTTCTCACCGGCGAATTCATCGATGTCATCCATTGGGTGGACGACACGCGCGACACCATGGTCTGGCGGTTCGAGCGCGAGGGCCATGCGATCAAGTATGGTGCCAAGCTGACGGTGCGCGAGGGCCAGGCGGCGGTCTTCGTCCATGAGGGCCAGATCGCCGATACCTTCACCCCCGGGCTCTATCTGCTGGAGACCAACAACATGCCGGTGCTGACCACGCTTCAGCACTGGGACCACGGCTTTCGCTCGCCGTTCAAGTCGGAAATCTACTTCGTCAACACCACCCGCTTCACCGATCAGAAATGGGGCACCAAGAACCCGATCATCGCCCGCGACCCCGAATTCGGCCCGGTCCGGCTGCGCGCCTTCGGCACCTACACGATGCGGGTCGCCGAGCCCGCCCGCTTCATGACCGAGATCGTCGGCACCGACGGCGAGTTCACCGCCGACGAGATCGCCTTCCAGATCCGCGCGATCATCGTGCAGGAGTTTTCGCGTGTGCTGGCGGCATCGGGGATACCGGTGCTCGACATGGCGGCCAATACCGCGGCCCTGGGCAAGCTGGTGGCCGAGGCGATCGCGCCCGCCATCGCCGCCTACGGGCTGGCGGTGCCGGAATTCTACGTCGAGAACATCTCGCTGCCCGAAGAGGTCGAGAAGATGCTCGACAAGCGGACCTCGATGGGGATCGTCGGCGATCTGGGGCGTTTCGCACAATTTTCCGCCGCCGAGGCGCTGGGGCGCGAGGGTGGCGGCGCCGGCGCGGCGATGGGTGCGGGGCTTGGCGCCGGCATCGGCATGGCGATGGGGGTGCAGATGCTGCCCCAGCCGGGCACGCAGCCGGGGCCCTGGGGGGCGGCGCCACAGGCCCTGCCCCCGGCCCCGCCGCCGCCGCCGGTCGAGACGGTCTGGCATATCGCCGAGGCGGGGGCGACGAAAGGCCCGTTCGGCCGCGGCCACCTTGGCCGGCTGGTGGCCGAGGGCAGCCTGACCCGCGCGACGCTGGTCTGGGCGCCGGGTCAGGACGGCTGGCTGCCCGCCGGCGAGATCCGCGACCTGGCGCAGCTCTTCACCGTGATGCCGCCGCCACCGCCGCCGCCGGGCTGAGGCGCGCGATGCAGGACCCGGCCCCGATGCAGCCTGCGGCCCCGGCCGAGGAACACCGCTTTTCCTGCCCGCAATGCGGCGCGGACATGCGGTTCGCGCCCGCCGCCGACGCGGCCGGTGGCGACGCCATGGTCTGCGACCACTGCGGCCATGTCGAGGCGATCGCCCCGGCGCCCGGCGCCCGCCAGGCCATCGCCGAGATGGATTTCCGCCGCGCGATCGAGGCCCGCCTGCCCGAGGCCGAGATCGAGACCGGGCGCTATTCGTCCTGCCCGAACTGCGGTGCCGAGGTCGCCTTCGACCCCGCCGTCCATGCCACCGAATGCCCGTTCTGCGCGACACCGGTGGTCGCCGACACCGGCGCCGGCCGGCACATCAAGCCGGCCGCCCTCGCCCCTTTCGCGATCGACGAGGCAAAGGCACGGGCCGCGATGACCGGCTGGCTCGGTTCCTTGTGGTTCGCGCCCTCGGGCCTGCGCGACTATGCCCGCAAGGGCCGTGCGATGCAGGGCGTCTATGTGCCGTTCTGGACCTATGACGCCGATACCGCCTCGGCCTATCAGGGCCGGCGCGGCACCATCCACCATGAGGCCCGCCGCGTGCAGGTCCGCGACGCGAAGGGCCGGACGCGCAGCGAGGTCCGCCAGGTCGCGACGATCCGCTGGGCCCCGGCATCGGGCCGGGTGGCGCGGGCCTTCGACGATGTGCTGGTGCTGGCCTCGCGCTCGCTGCCCGAACGCCACACATCTGCCCTTCAGCCCTGGGACCTGACCGCGCTGCGCCCCTACCGGCCGGAATACCTCGCCGGCTTTCGCGCCGAGGGCTATACCGTGACGCTGCAGGAAGGCATGACCGAGGCCCGCGCCCAGATGGACCGGATGATCGAGCGTGACGTGCGCTTCGACATCGGCGGCGACCGCCAGGAGATCGACCGGATCGAGACCCGGCTGGGCGCCGTCACCTTCAAGCACATCCTGCTGCCGGTCTGGCTGGCCGCCTACCGCTACCGCGGCCGAAGCTACCGTTTCGTCGTCAACGGCCAGACCGGACGGGTCCAGGGCGAGCGGCCTTGGTCGGCGGTCAAGATCGCCGTCGCGGTGGTCCTTGGCGCCGCCGTCGCCGCCCTGGTGGCCTGGCTTGCCCAGACCATGCCGGGCGGCGATTTCTGAGGTCGGCCGCGAGCGGACGGCGCGCCGGCAGGCTGCTGAAAAAGTATCTTGAACCCTCCGCTGGCGGAAAGATGGCCCATGCGAAGGCCAAGGGCCACGACCGGTTCGGGCGGATCAGGAAACGCACTGCGTTTCCCCGCCCGCTGCGGCCACGGTGCCGCCAGACCTTTTCCGCGAAGCTCGACGAAGGCCGGCGCCTGCCCTGGCGGGTGCGAAGCGCCCGCCGCCCGGAGGGCGGGCGCTGGCCGGGGGCTTGTGGCCCCCGACCGGGATTGCGGCAATGCCATCCCTTGGCCTCGGCGATGGCCGAGGCCAGGGCAGCCTTGTCAGAAGAACAATTTCCCGGTCTCGTCGAGGAAGGCGGGCACGCGCGATGGCTTCTTCAGCCGCCCGGCCCTCGGGTCAGGCCTTGCCGATCGGCACCTTGCGCGACCTCGCCGCCTCGGGCGCCATCCGCGCCACGCTCAGCACCAGCACGCCGTCCTTGAGGTCGGCGCTGACCTTGCCGCCATCGGCATCCGCCGGCAACCGGAAGGTCCGGCTGAAGCTGCCATACTGGCGCTCGCTGAAATACCAGGTCTCGCCCTTTTCCTCGCGGCTTTCGCGCTTTTCGCCCTTCACCGTCACCATGCCCTCGTCGATGGTGATGTCGATGTCCTTTTCCTCGACGCCGGGCAGTTCGATGGCGATGCGGTAGGCCTTGTCATCCGAAGAGGCTTCGGACGCCGGCGCCAGCCAGTCGGCGACCCTGGCACCGAACTGGCGGAAGGGCTCGTAGAAGGATGGCCAGAACGTTCCGGTCTGGGATTTCTCGACCATGGCGGATCTCCTTTGTTTCGGGTTTCCACCACCGACAGGTAGCACTCCGGCTGATTCCCCCCCTTGACCTCGGTCAAATCCCGGCAATTGTCGTTGCCGCGGGGCCGGCACTGGTCTATGCCGGCGCCGTTAACGCTAACAGCGAGATTTCCGGCGGGAGGGCGCGTGATGATCCTGAGTTGTGGCGAGGCGCTGATCGACATGCTGCCGCGGCAGTCGACAATCGGCGAGCCGGCCTTTGCCCCCCATGCCGGGGGCGCGGTCTTCAACACCGCGATCGCGCTCGGCCGGCTTGGCGCGACCTCGGGCTTTCTGTCGGGCATCTCGACCGATCTTTTCGGCGAGATGCTGACCGCGGTGCTGGCCGGCTCAAAGGTCGACAGCAGCCTGTGCATCCGCTCGGCGCGGCCGACGACGCTGGCCTTCGTGCGGCTGGTCGACGGCCAGGCCAGCTATGCCTTCTATGACGAGAACACCGCCGGAAGGATGATCTGCCCGGATGACCTGCCGGCCCTGCCCGACAGCGTGCGGGCGCTGTTCTTCGGCGGCATCAGCCTGATGGTCGAGCCCGGCGGCGCCACCTATGAGGCGCTGATGACGCGCGAGGCCGGATCGGCGCGGGTGCTGATGATCGACCCCAACATCCGCCCCGGCTTCATCGCCGACGAGGCCGCCTACCGCGCCCGGATCGCGCGGATGATCGGCATGGCCGAGATCGTCAAGCTGTCGGACGAGGATCTTTCCTGGCTCGAAGGGCCGGGCGAGGTAGCCTCGCTGGCACAGGGCCTGCTGGCGCGCGGGCCGAAGGCGGTCTTTGTCACCGAAGGGGCGACGGGCGCGCATGGCTTCACCGCCCGCCATTCGGCCTTCGTGCCCGCGCAAAAGGTCACCGTCGCCGACACCGTCGGCGCCGGCGACACCTTCAACGCCGGGGTTCTCGCCGCCCTCGACCGGGCCGGCGTGCTGAGCCGTGACGGCCTGGCTGCGCTTCGCGAGGCCGACCTGGTCGCGGCGCTTGACCTCGGCGTGCGCGCCGCCGCCGTCACCGTCTCGCGCGCCGGTGCCAACCCGCCCTGGGCGCACGAGATCGCCTGATGCGGGCGCTGGTGCAGCGGGTCAGCGAGGCCCGCGTGACGGTCGCCGGGCGGCAGGTCGGGGCGATCGGCGAGGGGCTGATGATCCTGGTCTGTGCGATGCAGGGCGATGACGCGGCCCGGGCCGACCAACTGGCGGCCAAGGTCGCCCGGCTGCGGATCTTTCGCGACGAGGCCGGCAAGATGAACCGCTCGCTTCTCGACACCGGGGGGGCGGCACTGGTGGTCAGCCAGTTCACCCTGGCCGCCGATACCGCGCGCGGCAACCGGCCGGGTTTCTCCACCGCCGCCCCGCCCGCCGAGGGCGAGGCGCTGTATCACCGTTTCGCCGAAGCGCTGGCGACGCAGGGCATCAACGTCGCCACCGGCGAATTCGGCGCCGACATGGATGTCAGCCTGATCAACCAGGGCCCGGTGACGATCTGGCTCGAGGTCTGAGCGCCGCGCCCCTCCCGGCCCTGCGCGGGGCGAAGGGCGTTCGGCGCTGACGATCTGCCACGGGCGATCCGTCCGGGCGCGCCGCTCCCGGCCCTTCGCCCCGCGAAGGGCGTTCGGCGGGACAAAGGTCCCCCGGACCTTTGTCTGATCCGCCTCACCCCTGCGGGGTCATTGCCCGGCGCTGGCGTGCCCGCTCCAGCCCCAGTTGCCGCTCGCGCCAGATGATCAGGATGCCGGCGGCCACCACCAGTGTCGCCCCGCCCAGAACCACCAGCGTCGGCACCTCGTCAAAGACGACGTAGCCGACCACCAGCGCCAGCACCATCGAGGCATATTCGAAGGGCGCGATCACCGAGGCATCGGCATGGCGGTAGGACGAGGTCAGGAATATCTGCCCGATCCCGCCCAGGAGCCCGGCCAGCACCAGAAGCGCCGCGGTCGGCGCCGCGGGCATGACCCAGCCCCAGGGCAGCGAGATCAGCGACAGAAGTGCCGAGGTGACAGAAAAGTAGAAGACGATGGCCGAGGTCCGCTCCTCGATCACCAGGCGGCGCACGAAGACCTGCGCCAGCGCCGAAAAGACCGCGCCGACCAGCACGATCAGCGCGCCCAGCGTCTCGGCCTCGGCCATCTCGCCGGCGCCAAGCGCGGTCAGGCGCGGCGACAGGATCACCAGCACCCCGGCCATGCCCAGCATCACCGTCAGGATGCGGAAGGCGCGCACTTCCTCGCCAAGAAACATCGCCGCGAAGATCACCGTCAGCAGGGGCGCCGCATAGCCGATCGCGGTGACCTCGGGCAGGGGCAGCAGGCCAAGCCCGGCAAAGCCGCAGCCCATCGCCGTGGTGCCCATCAGCCCGCGCCAGACATGGCCGAGCGGATTGCGGGTTGCCAGCCCCTCGCGCAGGCGCCGCGTCGCGACCAGCCAGACCAGGATCACCGGCACCGCGAAGGCCGAGCGGAAGAACACCGCCTCGCCCGGCGGCACCTGGCCCGAGGTCGCCTTGATCAGGCTGGCCATCGCCATGAAGACCGCGACCGAACAGAGTTTCAGCGCGATGCCGCGCAGCGGGGTCATACCGGTTTCTCCCTTCGGGACAGCGGCATGATCGGCCGGGGCGGACGGAAAAGGCAAGACCCCCGGACAAGGCCCCCCCGACCGGCCGGCGGCCGGCAATTGATCCACGTTAGGACGCTGCGCCGGGCGCGGGTGTAGCCTTGTTTCCTGCGCAATCCCGGACAGAACCGGCGATCCACTCGGAAGGACTCATTCCATGTACGGCAAGAAACGCCCCCGCTTCACCCTCGCGGCTTTCCTTTGTGTGGCATTGACAGCCCTTGCGGGGTGCAACACCACGGCCGGTATCGGCAGGGATGTGACCGCAGCCGGCGGTGCGATCACCGGCGAGGCCAATCAGGCCAAGACCTACTGACGGCGAACCAGGGCGTCATCCCGGCGGCCACACGGGCCTGCCGGAGTGCCGCCGGCCGCGCGTTTCAGCGCCGGCGTACCGAGTTTCCCCCGGCGATAATCTGATTGATCAACGCGGCAACCGCGCTGTGCATCTCGACATTGAACTCGGAGCCGACGGCCTGGCTATGGGTCGCCGCGGCGTCCTCGAGAACGCCCATGATCTCGCTTTCGGGCAGGATATTGCCGTCGTTCAGCGCCAGCAGAAGTGATTCGCAAATCGACAGCGCCGCAATTCCCGAGTATTCGTTGTGGTAAGGCATCTGATGACATCCTTCGGCGCGGGGCCGGTTTGAACAAGGCGCGGCGCGCCAGTGGTTTCGTCATGATTTCAAAAAAAAAGCCATGCCGGACTGATCGACATCAGCATCCGGGCCTGCAACTTCGATAGTTTCCGCCATCAACGCGGAGAGACACATGATTGCAATCGGTCAAAGCCCCCTGGCGCGCAAGCTCGGAGCCTTCGTCGCGCTGTCGGAAGCCGAACTTGCGATCCTGGCGCGCCTGCATGAGCGGCGCCGAACCTTTGTCGCCGGGCGCGACCTGGTGCAACAGGGCCGGACCGATCAGGCTGCCTATATTCTGGCCAAGGGTTGGGTCAATTCCTACAAGCTGCTGGCGGACGGATCGCGCCAGATCGTCGACTTCCAGATCCCGGGTGACTTTCTGGGGCTGCGCAGCGTGCTCTTGCACACCTCGGATCACAATATCGAGCCGATCACCACAATCGAGGTCTCCGAGGTTCTGGCCAATGACCTGATCGAGGCCTTCGCCGAAACGCCGCGACTTGCGGCGGCGGTGCTCTGGGCCGCCTCGCGCGACGAGGCGATGGTGGTCGAACATCTGGCCGGCCTCGGCCGGCGCGACGCGCCGACGCGGATGGCGCATTTCCTGCTGGAATTGGGTAACCGTCTGCGGCTGGTCGGCATGGGCGACAAGACCGGTTATGACTGTCCGCTGACACAATATCTTCTGGCCGATGCGCTGGGGCTGAGCGCGGTCCACGTCAACCGCGTGCTGCGGCATCTGCGCGACGAGGGGCTTGTCACCTTCCGCGACGGCCGGGTGACCTTCGATGACTATCCCGGGCTGGTGGCACTGGCCGACTTTGACTCCGCCTATCTCGACCATCAGGGACCGCTTTTGAAGTAGCGGCAGCCCGACAGGACGCGCAGGGCTGCCTTCTTGTCATCGCAGGCGCGGGAGGTCAGGCAAGCGCGTTGGTGGCGGCCGAACATTCCTTCAGGCATTCGGCATCGTTCTTCGCGGTATGGGCCTTTTCGGCGGCCTGATAGTGCTTCAGCGCCGCGTCCTTCTTCGGGCCGGCCGCAGCCTGGTCGCAGGCGGCCTTGCAGGTCTTCATCATGTCTGCGGCTTTGCTGGACAGGTGGGTATCGGGGGTCATGGGAAATGTCCTTTCAGGGACGCCCCGAGCCATTGAAGCGGATGGGAAACACTAACAATCGGGGGGGAACTGCACGCTCCATCCGCTTCAATAGTCTCAGGACGGGATATGGTCACCGAACATTCGATGACCATGCCCGACCATAGCACCGTGGCCGTTGGCCGAGACTGATCCATGTTTGCTCAGGGCTGGAATTAACCGCAAGGCGACGCGCGCCGGCCCGTCACCCTCTCGGCCGTCCCGGCACCAGCCCCCGGCATCGGCTCGGCTTGCGCCGGCTCCGGGTGCTTGCTAAATCACCCTTGCGTCGCCGGATTAGCTCAGTTGGCCAGAGCGCTCGATTTGTAATCGAGATGTCGCGAGTTCGAATCCCGCATCCGGCACGCCGTCTCGCCACCCCGCCCCGCACATCGATCCGGCCCAAGGCCGCCTCGGCCGCGGCGGGCTTGACAAGCCGGCGGCGCCGGAAACACTGACGCGACCGGCCACGGACCGGCGTTGCGAAGGCATCACCATGCACCCGCTCGATCACATCCTCTGGGCCGCGCCCGATCTCGACCCCGCGGCGCAGGCCTTTGCCGAGGCGACCGGGGTCACCCCCGCGGGCGGCGGCAGCCATCCCGGCTTCGGCACCCGCAACCGCCTTGCCGGCCTCGGCGGTGACCACTACTTCGAGGTGATCTCGGTCGATCCGGCGCAGCGCGATCTCGGCGACCGCGCCCGCCGCATCGCCGCACTCGCGCGGCCCGAACTGCACACATTCGCGGTGCGCGGCACCGATGTCGCGGGCTTCCGCGACCTTGCGCGCGGGCTTGGCCTGGCCACCGCAGAGCCGGTGGCGATGTCGCGGATGCGCGGCGACGGCGTGCTCTTGCGCTGGCGCGTGGTCACGGTGGCCGATCCGCATTGGGGCGACATGCTGCCCTTCCTGATCGACTGGATGGACAGCGAGCATCCTTCGGCCACCGCACCGGCCGACTGCACGCTGCGCGAGTTCTGCGCGCTGCACCCCGAGGCCGAGGCGCTGGCGACGATCTATGACGCGCTCGGGGTGACGGTGCCGGTGCGGCGCGCGCCGCGGCCGGGGTTCCTGTTGCGGCTGGAAAGCCCGCGGGGCGAGGTCATCCTGACCTGAGACAAGGCCGGCAAGGCGCGCCGGGCCGGCCCCCGGGGATCACGCCGCAAGGGAGAACGATCGATGAGCGCGACCGGGACGACCGCGAGTTTTCACGACCTGAGGGGGGCCTCGGTCTTCATCACCGGCGGCGGGTCGGGCATCGGCGCCGCGCTGAGCGAGGGTTTCCTGCGGCAGGGCGCGAGGGTCGCCTTCGTCGGGCGCTCGGATGCGACGGCCTTTGCCGAGCGGATGGCGGCCGAAACCGGCAACCGGCCGCTGTTCATCACCTGCGACATCACCGATACCGGGGCGCTCTGCGACGCCATCGCCGCCGCCACGCAGGCCCATGGCCCGGTCACGGTCCTGGTCAACAATGCCGCCAATGACCAGCGCCACCAGACGCTCGACGTTGACGAGGCGTTCTGGGACCGCGCGATGGCGATCAACCTCAAGGCCTATTTCTTCGCCGCCCAGGCGGTGATCCCAATGATGCGACAGGCCGGCGGCGGCTCGATCATCAATTTCAGCTCGATCAGCTACATGATGGGCAATGCCGGCTATCCGGTCTATACGGCGGCGAATGCGGCGATCACCGGCCTGACCCGGTCCTTGGCGCGCGAATTCGGCCCCGACCGGATCCGCGTCAACGCGCTGGCGCCGGGCTGGGTGCTGACCGACCGGCAAAAGGCGCTGTGGGTGACGCCCGAGGCGCTGGCCGCCCATGTCGAGCGGCAATGCCTGAAAGAGACGCTGGCGCCGGCGGATATCGTCGGGGGCGCGCTGTTCCTGGCCTCCTCGGTGTCGCGGATGATGACCGGGCAGGCGCTGGTCATCGATGGCGGTGTGGTGGTGACGGGATGACGGGCGGGGCGGGATGACGGGCGGAACAGAAGCGCAGATGGCGACGGTGGACTGGGTCGCGGCCGATTGGGGCACATCGCATCTGCGGCTGTGGCTGATCGGGCGCGACGGCCGGGTGATCGACCGCCTCGACAGCGACCGCGGCATGGCCAGCCTTGCCCCCGAGGGATATGAGCCCGAGATCCTGCGCCTGATCGGCGACCGGCTGCCGGCCGGCGGGGTGCTGCCGGTGATCTGCTGCGGCATGGCCGGGGCGCGCCAGGGCTGGGCCGAGGCGCCCTATGTCGCGGTGCCCGCCGCCCCGCCCGGACTGGCCGAGGCACGGCGGGTGGCAACCCGCGATCCGCGCCTGACGGTCTTCATCCTGCCCGGCATGAAACAGCAGGCCCCGGCCGAGGTGATGCGCGGCGAGGAAACCCAGATCGCCGGCTTTCTTGCCGCCGAGCCGGATTTCGACGGCGTCCTCTGCCTGCCCGGCACCCATTGCAAATGGGTCCACATCAGCGCCGGCGAGGTGGTCAGCTTCCGCACCGCGATGACCGGCGAATTGTTCGCCCTGCTCGGCACGCAGTCGGTGCTGCGCCATTCGCTGGGCACCACCGGCTGGGACGATGCCGCCTTTGCGGCGGCGGTCAACGAGGCGATGGCGCAACCCGCCGCCCTCGCCTTCAACCTCTTTTCGCTGCGCGCCCGGTCGCTTCTGTCCGGGCTGGCCCCCGAGACCGCGCGGGCGCGGCTTTCGGGCCTGCTGATCGGCATGGAACTGGCCGCGGCCCGGGCCTACTGGCTGGGCCGCGCGGTGGTGATCCTGGCCGAGGGCGGGATCGCTTCGGCCTATGGCGCGGCGCTGGCCGCTCAGGGCGCCGCCCCGCGCGCCGTCGATGCCGAAGAAATGACCCTGGGCGGCCTGCGCGCCGCCCGCGCGACCCTCGGCGGCCCTGACGCCGCCGGCACAACCCTGGGCGGCCTTGACGCCGCCGGCGCGACGCCTGGAAAGGACCGGACATGAGCCGCGAGATCATCGCCATCCTGCGCGGCATCCGCCCGGACGAGGCCGAGGCGGTCACCGAGGCCCTGATCGCCGCCGGCATCAGCCGCATCGAGGTGCCGCTGAACTCGCCCGATCCCTATGACAGCATCGCGCGGATGATCGGCCGGGCCGGGGCGCGGGCGCTGATCGGCGCCGGCACGGTTCTGGCTGTCGCCGAGGTCGCGCGACTGGCCGCGATCGGCGCGGCGATGGTGGTCTCGCCCGATTGCAACGGCGCGGTGATCGCGGCGACGAAACGCGCCGGGATGCTGTCCTACCCCGGGGTGATGACGCCGACCGAATGCTTTGCCGCCCTCGCCGCCGGGGCCGACGGGATCAAGCTGTTTCCGGCCAGCCTGGTCGGGCCGGCCGGGCTGGCGGCGATCCGGGCGGTGCTGCCGGCCGGCACCCGGACCTATGCGGTCGGCGGCGTCGGGCCGGACAACTTCGCCGACTGGCACCGCGCCGGGGTCAGCGGCTTCGGCATCGGCAGCGGCATCTATGCGCCTGGCGCCAGCGCCGCCGAGGTCGGCGCCCTGGCGCGCGAGATCGTCGCAGCCTATGACCGGGTCTTCGCCGTGCCCGGCGGCGCGGGCTGACACCGGCTTGATCGCGACCGATGGCCGGATAAGCTTGGCACGAACCGCGAGAGGAGACCGCGATGCCCTTCGATTTCTTCGCCGGCAAGACCAGGGCGGTGATCGCCATGGCCCATATCGGCGCCCTGCCCGGCACGCCGCTGCACGACCCGGCCGGCGGCATGACCAGGCTGATCGACAATGTCCTGGCCGATATCGAGAAGCTGCAGGACGGCGGCGTCGACGCGATCATGTTCGGCAACGAGAACGACCGCCCTTACGTCTTTCGCGCGCCCCCCGAGGGCATCGCCGCGATGACCGCGGTGGTGCAGGCGGTGCGCCCGGCGCTGCGGGTGCCCTTCGGGGTCAACTACCTGTGGGATCCGGTCGCCTCGGTCGCGATCGGCGCGGCCACCGGCGCGCAATTCGTGCGCGAGATCTTCACCGGGGTCTTTGCCTCGGACATGGGGATCTGGGCGCCCGACTGCGCCGGTGCGGCACGGCTGCGCCACAATCTCGGCCGCGACGAGATGAAGCTTCTGTTCAACATCAACGCCGAATTCGCCCATTCGCTGGATCAGCGGCCGGTCGCGCTCAGGGCGAAAAGTGCGGTCTTCTCGTCGCGTGCCGATGCGGTGCTGGTCTCGGGGCCAATCACCGGCCAGCCGGCCGAGCGGTCGGACCTGCAAAGCGTCTGCGAGGCCTTGCGCGGCGTGGTGCCGGTCTTCGCCAATACCGGGGTCACCATCGACACCGTGGGCGATATCCTGGCGATCGCCGACGGGGTGATCATCGGCACCCATTTCAAGGTCGACGGCGACACCTGGAACCCGGTCGACGGCGCAAGGGTCCGCCGTTTCATGGACCGCGTCGCGACGCTGCGCTGATCGCGCCGCGCCAGGGTCTGTTCCGGCGCGGCCCCGCGCCCGGTTGTCGTCCGGCGCGGGGGCACCGCGCCCCGGTCTGTTCCAGCGCCGCCTATTCGACCAGCGTCACCTTGGTGCCGTTGACGAATTGCGCCGGCTGAACGCCGCGCGCCAGCGCCAGCGGCACCATCAGCAGCTGCAAGGGAACGATCTCCAGGACCGGCAGCAGCGCCGGCGGGGCGGCCGGGATCTCGAGCACCTCGATACCGGGGCCGGCAAGCCCGGACGGCGGGTCGGCGGCGATCACAAGGCAGCGCCCGCCGAACCGGGCGATATCCTGCGCGGTGACCGCGTTCAGCGCCCGCCCCGCCCCGTCGCCGAGAAAGATCACCGCGCGGAACCCCTCGCGCACCAGTTCCAGCGGGCCGTGGCGGAACTGCCCGCCGGTCAGCGCCAGCGCGGTCAGCTTGGCCGCCTCGGCGGTCATCAGCGCCGCCATGCCGGCGCTGGCATAGCTTGCGCCCCGGCCGATGAAGGCCAGCGGGTGGTCATGGCCGAGAAAGGCCAGAACCTCGGGCGCCAGCCGTTCCAGCCGCGCAAGGCTGGCGGCGACGTTCTGCGCCAGCGCCTCGACCGCGGCGCCGAGGCCCTCGCCTTGTCCCAGCACGGCGCATTCCAGCGCATGGAGCGCGACCAGCCCGGCCAGATAGGTCTTGGTCGAGACCGCATCCTCGGGCCCGGCCCGCGTGGCGATGGCGCAATCGGCCCAGGCCGAAAGCGTGTTGCGCGCCCCGTTGGTGATCGCGATCGCCGCGAAGGGCCGGGCCGGCAGTTGCGTCAGCCGCTGCAACTCGATGCTTTCGCCCGACTGCGAGATGGCGATGACCAGCGTATCGGGCCGGATCAGGCCCGGCGCCTGCTGGATCAGTTCGGACGCATCCCAGAGCGAGACCGGAACCGGCAGCGCCGCCGCCAGCCGCTGCCAGCTGCCATAGGCGCCGTGTAGCGAGCCGCCCATCCCGGTCAGAAGGACATGGCGGATCCGGCCGTCCGCGATCGCGGCGCCGAGGCTTTCCAGCCTGCGCCGATGCGCCACGTCCAGTGCGGCAAAGGCCGCGAGGATGGCGCGCGGCTGGTCGTGGATATCGGCCATGAACCGATCGGCGGCCGCGCCTTCGGCCTTGTCATCGCGGCTCATGCATGTCCCCTTTCGTCCCTGGTGGCGGCACCGCCGCCCTGCCCCGGCGCATCGGCAAAAAGCAACCCGGCGGCGGCGCCGACGATGCCCGCGTCATTGCCCAGCCCAGCCAGCGCAAAGTCGGTCCCGGCGACATTGCCCGGCATCGCCCGGCCCAGCGCCTCGTCGCGGACCGCGTCGAGGATGAGCGCGCCGGCCGCGCTCAGCCCGCCGCCGATCAGCACCCGGTCCGGCGCGAAGAGGTTGCACCAGCTTGCCGCCGCCATGCCGATCCAGCGCCCGGCGTCGGTGAGGATCGCGGCGGCGGCAGGATCGCCGGCCAGCGCATCGCCGATCAGCAGGGCGGTGGCGCCGCCCGCCCCTTCCGGGGCACGGGTGGCGCCGGCCTGCGCCTCGATCGCGGCGCCGGAGGCGACCGATTCCAGGCAGCCGAGGCAACCCTGCCGGCAGCGCCGCGCGCCATGCCGCACCACGATCATGTGGCCGGCATCGCCGAGGCAGCCGCCGGCGGTCTCGACCGGCACCCCGTCGAGCGCGAAACCGACGCCGATCCCGGTGCCAAGCGCGACCAGCAAGAGCCGCCGGACACCCCGCCCGGCGCCGAACCGGTATTCCGCCATCAGCGCGGCATCGGCATCGTTGATCAGCCGCACCGGGCAGCCGAAGCGCCGGCCAAGCAGCGCCGCGACCGGCAGGCCGTCCAGCGCGGGGACATTGCCCATGCTGCCGCTGCCGCGGTCCGCGGCAAGATGGCCGGGAAAGCCGACGCCGATGCCGCAAAGCCGGCCGCCGGGCCGGTCCGACAGAAGCGCCGCCGCCGCCTCGGCGCAGCCGGCGACGATCGCCTCGCCGGCGGCGCCGTGGCGGTGGTCAAGGCGCCGCCGGGCGATGATCGCCCCGGCGCGCGTCACCAGGCCAAGCTTGATGCTGCCGCCGCCGACATCGATGCCGATCGCGACATCAGCGCCGGTCACCGGCGTTCCGGGCAAGGCCCGCCACCCGTCGCCGTCCCGGCCGGTCACTTCGCGACCCGCCACCTCACGGGCCGCGATAGGCGACGCAGTCGATCTCGATCTTGCAATCGACCATCATCCGCGACTGCACGCAGGCCCGCGCCGGCGGGTGATCGGAGAAATAGTCGCGAAAGACCCCGTTGAAGGACCAGAAATCGCGCGGGTCGTCCAGCCAGACGCCGATCCGCACGATATCCTCGGGCCGGTAGCCGGCCTCGTCCAGGATCGCCAGCATGTTCTCGATCGCCTTGCGGCTTTCGGCGACGATGCCGCCGCCGACGATCTCGCCGCCTTCCATCGCCACTTGGCCCGAGACGTAAAGCCAGCCGCCGGCCTCGACCGCGCGCGCGAAAGGCAGCGCCTGCTTGCCCGCGCCGCTCTCGCCGGCGCCGTATCGCCTGATCGTCATCGTCTTCCTCCTTGCTGTCATGACCGCTCATCGCCAGCGCCGCCCAGTGCCGCGACCAGTGCCGCGACCAGCGCCGCGACCTCGGTCTCGCGCAGCGCTACCGGGTTGACCAGCAGGCATCCGGGCGCCGCCGGATCGCGAGCCAGATGCACCGGCACCGGCCGCGACCGCAGCGCCCGCGCCAGATCGACCGCCGCCCGGGCATCGGCCAGCCGCAATTCCAGCATCGGCACCCGGTCGGTCGCCTCGCGGTTGCGGATGCACAGCCGCGCACCCGAGGACGCCAGCCCGGCCAGCACCGCCTCGCAGAGCGCCAGCCAGCGGGCATGGCGCGCCGGGTCGCCCTCGGCCAGGAAATGCTCCAGCGCCACCAGAAGGCCGATCACCTCGGCCTTGCCGGTCTTGCAGGCCCGCCCGATGCCCTGCCGCGGCAGGCCGCCCAGCCGGGTCTTGTCGATGAAGCCCGGCGGCGGCGTCCAGTCGTCCCAGGCGACATCGGCATCGAGGCTTTGCAGCGCCGCCGACATCACCAGATCGGCGCGCCCGCACAGGATGCCGGTGCCGGCCGGCCCGCCGATCGCCTTGCCGCCGGAAAAGACCACCAGATCGGCGCCGGCGGCGATGAAGGCGCGCAGGTTCGACTGCGGCGGCAGTTCGGCGGCGGCATCGACGATGACCGGCAGCCCCCGCGCCCGCGCCACCGCGACGACTTCTGCCAGCGGTGGCACCGCGGCCGGGCGCGCGACCCAAAGGATGGCGGCGCTGCGCGCGGTGATCGCGGCGGCGTAGTCGCAGGCTTCGGTGTCGCGGCAGCCGGCGCCGGCGGCGGGTTCCGGCAGGCCGACCTCGACCAGCCGCGCGCCTGCGGCGCGCAGCGCGTGGTCATAGCCGTTCCTCTGGCCGCGCGCGACGATGATCCGGTTGCGCCGCCCGGCCTTCGGCAGCGCGTTCATCCGCGCCACGTCAAGCCCGGCAAGGCAGGCGGCGGCGGCCAGCATCAGCCCCGCCGCGGCGCCGGCGGTGACGACGCCGGCCTCGGCCCCGGTCGCCTGCGCGATCACGCCCGAGGCATGGGCCTGAAGCGCCTCGATCTCGACCGCGGCGGCATCGGCGCCTTGCATCGCCGCAAGAACGCCGGGGGCGAGCGGGCCGGAGGACAGCCGGGTCAGCGTGCCGGCGGCGTTGATGATCGTCGCCACCCCGCGCCGGGCAAAGATCGTGCTGTCAGCCCCGCCCATCCGCCCCCCTACCAGACCAGCCCGCGCGCATCGACCGGGGTCAGGCCCAGCAATCGGCCGCCACGCATCAGCGCCACCTTGTCGAAAAGGTTGCTGACCGGGCAGACATGGTTGGGCAGGATATCGACGATGTCGCCGACCGCCGGCTTTTCCGCCAGCCCCGAAATGTCGAGGTATCCGTGTTCCTCGTTGATCTGGTAGACCCGCGCATCGCCAAGCGCCGGCACCGCGCCGTGGTCGGGCAGGCCGAGCAGATCACTGGTCAGCGCCTTCGATCCGGCGTCGAGGATGGCACGCTCGGGTGTCGGCACGCTGACCACGGTGGCGCGCAGCACAAGCGCGCAGTCCTGCACCGTGCAGGCGCCCGCCGCGATCAGCGAGCGGTCGAAATAGGCATAGGTGCCGGCGCGGTATTCGGTGGCGACCCCAAGCCCCTCGTCGCGCCACATCTCGGGCGATCCGCCGGTGCTGATCGTCTCGCTCGCCAGCCCGGCGGCGGCCACGAGGTCGCGCGCCTGCGCGAGAAACTCCGCCGCCTGCCGGCGCATGCCGACGGCCGGATAGGTCATCAGCCCGCCATAGCGGACCCCCTCGGTCGCCTCGATCAGCCGCGCCAGATCGGCCGCCGCCGCCGGGGTCGCGACACCGTTGCGCGCCGCCCCGGTATCGCATTCGACCAGCACCGAAATCGCCCGCCCGGCGGCGCGCCCGGCCGCCCCCAGCCCGGCGACGACCGCAGGACTGTCGGCCACCGCCGAGATCGCCGTGCGCCGCGCCAGCGCCGCCAGCCGCGCCAGCTTCGGCGCCCCGACGATGTTGAAGCTGATCAGCATGTCCGGGATCCCGGCATCGGCCATCACCTCGGCCTCGCCCAGTTTCTGCACGGTGATGCCGCGCGCCCCGAGGGCGATCTGGAACCGCGCCAGCCCGGCCAGCTTGTGGGTCTTGATGTGGGGCCGGTTGGCCAGCCCGAGCGCGTCACAACGCGCCTGCCAGCGGCGCAGGTTGCGCTCGGCGACATCAAGGTCGATCACCGGGCAGGGGGTCTCGAACATGCCCGGGGCGACGGGGTCGATGGTGAAGAAGTCCTGGATATCTCTCATGGCGGGGTCATCCTGAAATCCGCCCCTTCGGGCAGCAACTGTCCGCCATCGACGACGATGGTGGTGCCGGTGATGAAGGATGCCTCGTCCGAGGCGAGGAACAGGAAGGCGTTGGCGACATCCTCGGGCCTGCCCATCCGGCCAAGCGGGATCGCCGCCGCCATGCTGGCGATGAAATCGGCGCTGCGATGCGCCTGCATCCCCTCGGTCAGGATATTGCCGGGCTCGACCCCGTTGACGGTGATGCCGTAGCCGGAAAACTCCAGCGCCGCGGCGCGGATGAAGCCGTTGATCCCGGCCTTGCTGGCCGAGTAATGGCCGTGTCCGGGGCTGGTGACATGCGGGCCGGTGATCGACGAGGTGAAGATCATCCGCCCGTAGCCTTGCGCCTTCATCGCCGGCAGCGCGGCGCGGGCGGCAAGGAAGGTGCCGCGCAGATTGACGCCCAGCACCCGGTCCCATTCGGCGGCACTTGTCGTCTCGATCAGCGTCCAGGGATAGATGCCGGCGTTCTGCACCAGGATGTCGAGCCGGCCGAAGCGGGCGAGGGTTTCGGCGACGGCGGCCTCGGCACCGGCCTCGGTCGCGATGTCGGCCCGCACGAAAAGCCCGCCGAGGCTCGCGGCATGGGCCTGCCCCGCGGCATCCTCCATGTCGGCGATGGCGATGGCAGCGCCTTCGGCGGCGAAACGGCTGGCGATCGCCGCGCCGATGCCGCGCGCCCCGCCGATCACCAGCGCCACCCGGTCTGTCAGCCTGCCGGTCACAGCAACCTCTCCCTCAGCCTGAGTTTCAGCGTATCGAGCAGCACCGCCGCCAGAACCAGCCCGCCCAGAATCATCTGGGTGAAATGCGCCGGCAGGCCCATCAGGTTGATCGCGGTATGGATCGAATACAACAGCAGCACCCCGGCATAGACCCCCGGCAGCCGGCCGATGCCGCCCTTCAGGCTGACCCCGCCGATCACCACCGCCGCGAAGGCGTTGAACAGCATCCCGGTGCCGAGATTGGCAGTTGCCCCCGAGGTGCGGATCGCCAGGAGCCAGCCGGCCAGCCCGGCCAGGCAGCCGGCAATCGCGAAGCCGGCCCAGAGGATGCGGTCATTGTTGATGCCGGCGCGGAAGGTGGCATTGGGGTTGCCGCCGACCAGGATGACGTAGCGGCCGAACGGGGTTCTGGCCATCAGGACCGAGAAGACCACGAAGCAGCCGACCGAGATCCAGGCCAGAAGCGGAATGCCGAGGACGGTCTCGATGCCGATCACCCGGATCGCCGGCGGCAGGCTTTGCGCCGACCGCCCGCCCGAGATCGCCACGACCAGCCCGCGCACCCAGATGAACGAGGCCAGCGTGACGATGAAGGCCGACATGCCGACCCGGATCACCAGAAAGCCGTTGATCAGCCCGATCGCGGTGCCGACCAGAAGCGCGATCGCCAGCGAGACCGGGATCAAAAGCCAGTCGGCGCCAAGGGTGATCCCCATGCCGATGCCTTGGGTCGCGAACAAAAGCCCGGTGACCATGGCGCTGAGTGCGGCGGTCGATTCCACCGACAGATCGAGGTTGCCCGAGATGATCACGATCGCAAGCCCGATCGCCATAACCCCGACGAAGGTCGATTGCTCGAAGATATTGGCGAAGATGCCGAACTGGAAAAACCGCGGCACGGTCAGCGAGAAGACGATCAGGACGACGATCAGCATCAGCCAGACGAGGTTGTCGAGGATGAATTCGATCAGGGCGCGGCGGCGGGGCGTCATGCGGGGGGGATTCCTGATGGGTCATCGGGGGGGGGTGGGGCCGGGCCGCGGGGGTGCGGCCCGGCGCGAAGGCCTCTCGGGCCCTTATTCGACCGGCGTGATCGGGTCCTTGGGGGCGGTCAGGTTGCCCCAGAAACGCGGCTCGTCGATGTTGTCGCGGGTGATCGCGGCGCCGGGGATCTTGATGTTCGGCCCCCAGGCCTCGATCGTCACCTCGGACTGCAGCCCGAGCACCTCATAGGTGCCGGGCTCGATCGGCTGCTTGTTCACCACCTTGTCGGCGAACATCGCGATCGCCGCCGCCTGGGCGTAAAGCGGCTGCTCGACCTCGACCTGTTCCCAGCCCTGGCGGATCAGGTCAAGCCCGACCGGCGCGCCGTTCGACGACACCAGCATCACATCGCCCGGCTTCTTGCCGGCCGCCTCCAGGGCTGCCACCGCCGCCACCGCCAGATGGGCGGCATGGACGAAGATCAGGTCGATGTCGGGATTGGCCAGCATCTGGTCCGAGACGATGGAACCGGCGTTCGAGGCCTCCCACTGCATCGCCGGCAGCGAGATGATCGTCACATCGCCGTATTCGGCCATCCGCTCTTCAAAGCCCGCCTGGATGTCGAGCGTATAGGGGTCGCCCGGATCGCCGAGAACCTGCAGGACCTTGCCCCTGACCGCGCCGTTCCTCTCGCTCAGCAGGCGCTGGATCTCGCCGGCGGCGACATGGCCGATCTCGACGGTGCCGGCGACCGAGGTGAAATCGATCATCGTCGAGGTGATCTGGCGGTCGAAGATCATCACCGGAACCCCGGCGGCGCGGGCCCGCTCGATCGAGGGGGTGAGCGCGTTGAAATCGACCGGCGCGATGACGATCGCATCGGGGTCAAGCAGGATCGCGTCGTTCATCTGGCTTTGCTGGATGTCGGTCTTGTTGTCGGCGTTGAGCGTCACGGTCTTGTAGCCGACCTGGCCGAGAAAGCTCTCGATCGCGCTGACCGACTCGGTCTGGAACTCGTCCAGAAGCGTCGGCACCATGTAGTAGATGGTGCCCTTGTCCTGCGCCCAGCCGGGCGAGACGAGCGCCGCGCCGGCGATCACGGCGCCGATGATGGCCTTGATTGGTCGTTTCATTGACGGGCCTCCTCTGTTTCGCTTGCCGGATCGTGGGTGTCCCTGTCCCGGTCCGGGCCGGCGCCGGACAGGGTTCCGCCGGTGATCATCTCGATCACCGCCTCGGGGGTGGTCTGGTTGCTTTTGACATCGCCGGCGACGCGGCCCTGGCGGATCACCACGATCCGGTCGGCGACGGCGAAGGCCTGGGCCATGATATGGGTGATGACGATGACGCCGATGCCGCGCGCCGCGACCTGGCGGATCATCGCGAGCCCGCGCCGGGTCTGCTCGACGCCAAGGGCGGCGAAGGGTTCGTCGAGCAGCACCAGCTTGCCGCCCCAGTGGACGAAACGGTTGAGCTCGATCGCCTGGCGCTGGCCGCCCGACAGGTTCTCGACATTGGTGCGCAGGGACGGGATCGTGGTGCCGGCCTCGGCCATCGCCTGCGCCACCACCGCCTCCATCGCGCGTTCCTGCAGGATCGGGATGCCGAGGACACGGCGGGTGATCTCGCGGCCCATGAAGAAATTCGCCACCACATCGGCGTTGGTGCACAAGGACAGGTCCTGATAGACCGTCTCGATCCCGGCCGCCTTGGCCTCGGCCGGGGTAGCGAAGTCGCGCGGCGCGCCGTCGAAAAGCATCCGCCCGGCGCTTGGCCGCAGACCGCCGGCGATGATCTTGACCAGCGTCGACTTGCCGGCGCCGTTGTCGCCCAGAAGCGCCAGCACCTCGCCCCGATCAACATGCATGTCGATGCCGCGCAAAGCCTCGATCGCGCCGAAGTTCCGGGCGATGCCGTCGAGTTTCAGGAGCGGCTGCGCATCGGTCATGTCGCCATCTCGCCTTCAAGCAGTCGGGTGAACGGATCCGGGGCCGCGGTGCCGGGCGGCGATTGCGCCATGCGTCCGGCCGGCGGCGAAAAGACCGCCGAGACCGCCAGCGAGGCCGCGCCGCGCAGCACCGCATCGGCGCCGATTTCCGACAGCACCAGCCGCGGCGTCGTCCGGTCGCGCCGGGCGGCCAGCGAATTCGGCAGCTCATCGGCCAGCGCAAGGATCCTGCCGAGCAGGGCGCGCGGCGCCAGCCCGCCCAGCACGATGGTCTCGGGGTCGAAAAGGTTCTCGATGGTGACGACCGCGGACCGCAAGACCGGCGCGACCTCGGCCAGCCAGGCGGCCTCGCCGATCTCGGCGCTGCGCCGCTCATGCGCCTCAAGCGACAGGTAGCGCTCAAGGCAGCCGCGGTTGCCGCAGGGACAGGGCGCGCCCTGCGGGACCAGCGGGATATGGCCGATCTCGCCGGCATTGCCCCAGGCGCCGCGCACCAGCCGGCCGTCGTGGATGGCGCAGCCGCCAAGGCCGACCCCCAGATAGAGATAGTAGAAATCGCGCAGCCGCTCGCCGATGCCGTAAAGCAGCTCTCCTTGCGCGGCGGCGGCACTGTCGACCGCGACGAAGACCGGAAAGGGCACCACCGCGGCCAGCCGGGCCTGGACATCGACGCCGCGCCAGCCCTCCATCGTGGTCGGGCCGACGAAGCTCATCGAGTCGATGTCGAAGGGGCCGGGCAGCGCCATGCCGATGCCGATGATCCGCTCGGCCGGCCGGTCGGCGACCAGGTCGGCCACCGTCGCCGCAATGCCGGCAAAGGCCGCGTCGGCCGAAAGCCGTGGCGCCTCGACGGCGCGCCGGTCGAGAAGTTCGCCGGCAAGGTTGATCAGCCCGGCCTCGAAGCCGCGCGGGGTGACATGGACGCCGCAGGCATAGCCGCCGTCGGGATCGACCGCCAGCGAGGGGGCGGGAAAGCCGCGCCCCTTCGGCACCCCGGGGCTGAGCGCGATGAAACCGCGTTCATGCAGTTCCGAGGTGATGGTCGAGACCGTCTGGATCGTCAGGCCGACATGGCGGGTGATCGCGGCGCGCGACAGCGGCCCGTGCCGGCGGATCGTCTCGAGCACGATCCGGCGATTGTGCGGCCGTCCGGTTTCCTGATTGGTCCCCTTGAGCATGCGTGCCAGCCCCCCGACATGAAGGGTAAGCGCAAGCCCGGCATTAAGTCAAACCAAATGAGTTAAATGCCGCCCGGCGCCCGCGCCGCTCCCGGCGCCCGGTCAGCCACCCGCTCAGCCGGCGCCGCCCTGCCCGACCCCCGGCAGCACGCAGAGCATCTCGTAGAGCAGGTTGGCCGCGATCAGCGCGGTATTTCCCGAGGGGTCATAGGGCGGCGAAACCTCGACCAGGTCGGCGCCGACCAGGGACAGCCCGGCGCAGCCGCGCACGATCTCCAGCGCCTGCCAGGTCGTCAGCCCGCCGATCTCGACCGTGCCGGTGCCCGGCGCGAAGGCCGGATCAAGGCTGTCGATATCGAAGCTGAGGTAGCAGGGCGCATCGCCGATCCGCGCCCGTATCTCGGCCATCAGCGGCGCCAGCGAGCGATACCAGCACTCCTCGGCCTGAACCACGGTCCAGCCGTGGCCGCGCGCCCAGTCGAAATCCTGCGGGCTGTAGCCGGTGCCGCGCAGGCCGATCTGGAAGACCTTGTCGTTGATCAGGCAATCCTCTTCCCAGGCGCGGCGGAACGGGCAGCCATGGGCGGCCTTCTCGCCGAACATGGTGTCACTGATATCGGCATGGGCATCGACATGGATGAGTGCCACCGGCCCGTGCCGGCGCCGCATCGCGCGCAGCACCGGCCAGGTGAGCGTATGGTCGCCGCCCAGCGTCAGCGGGATGGCGCCGTGGCCGAGCACGCCGTCGTAAAAGCCGGCGATGATGTCGATGGTCTTCTTCAGATCGAAGGTGTTGATCGGCACATCGCCGATATCGGCGACCTGAAGATGCTCGAAGGGCGCGGCGCGGGTCGCCATGTTGTAGGGCCTGAGCATCCGGCTTTCGTCGCGGATCTGGCGCGGACCAAGCCGGGTGCCGGGGCGGTTCGAGGTGCCGTGGTCCATCGGGATGCCGATGAAACAGGCATCGAGCCCCGCCGCCCCCACCTGCGCCGGCAGGCGCATCATCGTTGCCGGCCCGCCGAAGCGTGGCATCTCGTTGCCGCCGAGCGGCTGGTTGAAACGGTTCATCCCTTCCCCTTCGCGATCAGTTCGGCCACCAGCGCGGTCTGGCGGGTGACCCGGTCCTTCAGCATCGCTATCGTCATCGCCTCGTCCTTGACGAATTCGATGAAGAGCATGTTGAGATTGTTGAACAGCAATTCGCCCAGTGCGACCGGATCATGGCGGGGGCGGACCTCGCCGCGTGCCGCCAGGGCCCTGACCAGCCGCGTCACCTGGGCGGCCAGCCGCCCGTCAAGCTCGCTGTAGCGCCGGCCGTTCGGCGTGTCGGGCGCATCGATCGACAGCGCCATCGCGGCGCGCCACATCTCCTTGCTGAGGTAATGCAGCGAGTGCTCGTAATACTGATAGGTCAGCGCCAGAAGCGCGCGGGCCACCCCCGGCGGCGGATCGGCGATGATCGCCTCGCCCGCCGCCAGCACCTCCTCGACCTCCATCGCCACCACGGCGATCAGGATATCGCCCTTGGTGCGGTGGTAGTTGTAGACCGTGCCGACCGAGACCTCGGCCGCCCCGGCCAGATCCTCGATCCGCGCGGCGTGATAGCCGACGCGGCGGAACTGCGCCACCGCCGCCGCCAGGATCCGCCTTTCGCGCTCCGCCTTCTGCTTTTCGCGCAGCCCGGCCAATGGCACCGCTTTCTGCAAGCCTCGTCTGATTTTATTGTTGACTACAAAAATGAGGACGTTCAACATTTTTCTGACAAGAGCCGCGAGAGGCGGCCGGAAGCAATGCAATCGGTGATCCGATGAGGGAGATATCGGGATGTCCAATCGACGACTTGCCCTGCTGGGCACGACCCTGCTGGCCACCGCCCTGCCCGGCCTTGCCGCGGCCGAGGGCACGCTGAACGCGCTGGTCTGGTGCGACCATACCGACCCCGCGCTGATCGAGCCGTTCGAGGCGGCGCATGGCGTCAAGGTGAACCTGCGCGAATACGAGGGCACCGGCGCGGCGCTGGCGATCCTGGAACAGTCGCGGCCGGGTGACTGGGATGTGCTGGTGATCGACGGCATCGATGTCTTCCGCGCCGTCGAGGCCGGGCTGCTCGCCCCCCTGCCCGCCGACCAGCTTGCCCTGGGCGACCAGTTCCCCGAAGTGGTCATGGCGGCGAACAACCAGCAGGGCGGCGTGACCTATGCGGTCACCGAAAAGTTCGGCTACAACACCATCTCCTTCAACGCCGCAAAGGTCGATCCGGCCGACATGCAGGATCTGAACACGGTCTGGTCGGAGAAATACAAGGGCCGGATCGCGATCTACGACTATTACCTGCCGGTGATGGGCCTGGCCGCGATCGCCAGCGGCATCCGCACCGAGACGCTGGGCGAGGCCGATCTGGCGGCGATCGCCCCGACGCTGGCGCTGATGCGGGCCAATGCCGCGACCGTCGGCGAGGTGGTGTCGAGCCAGACCGCGCTGGCCACCGGCGAGGTCGACATCGTCGTCGGCGGCGGCGAATGGCTGACCGCGGTCCTGGCCGGCGAACAGCCCGAGCTGACCTGGACCATCCCCGATCAGGGCGCGGTGCGCTGGGCGCAGTCGATCGGCGTGCTTGAGGCCAGCGAGAACAAGGATCTGGCGGTCGAGTTCGTCAAATACATCACCGGCCCCGAAGGCCAGGCGCGGCTGGCGACATCCTCGTGCTTCTGGGGGATGCCGGCGAACGCCCGGGCCGGCGACCATCTGAGCGCCGAACAGAAGACGATCCTGCGCTGGGACGAACAGGCCGGCTATCTGGCGCGGACCGAGCTTTACCCCGCCCCCGACGCCGATCTTGACGCCAGGATGCAGGATCTGTGGCTGGAAACCCTGCAGCAATGAGCGGCCGCGCGCCGCGCCGGACGGGCCGGGGCTTCGTCGCCCCGGCCCTGATCTGGACGCTGGCCTTCTTCATGGTGCCCTTCGCGGTGATGGCGGCGATGAGCCTGGCCACGCTTGACGGGCGCAGCCTGGTCTGGGGGCTGAGTGCGGACAACTACGCCAGGATCCTGACCACCCCCTATCTGCGGCGCGCCATCGCCGTGTCGCTGGAGATCACCGCGATCGTCACGGTGATCTCGGTAGTGCTGGCCTATCCCCTGGCCTGGATCATCGCCTTCCGGGTGCCGGAACGCTGGCAGCGGCTGGCGCTAGTGCTGGCGGTCCTGCCGTTCTGGACCTCTTATGTCGTGCGCTCCTATTCCTGGCTTCTGGTGCTGGCGCGCGAGGGGGTGGTCAATCAGGCGCTGATCGCAAGCGGCCTGATCGCCGAGCCGCTGACGCTGGCCAATACGCGGACCGCCACGGTCACCGGCTTCGTGCATTTCTTCGTCATGCTGCTGACCCTGACGATCTATGCCAATCTGGTGCAGCTGTCGCCGAACTACCGGCGCGCGGCGACGGATCTGGGGGCAAGCGCGTTTCAGACCTTCCGCCATGTGATCCTGCCGCTGACCCTGCCCGGCGTCGTCACCGGCGCCTTCCTGACCTTCGTGCTGTGCATCGGCGATTATGTGACGCCGCAGATCCTTGGCGGCAACAACGAGCTGACGGTGCCGCAGGTGATCATGGTGCAACTCGGCCGACGCGCGGATTTCCCGCTGGCCTCGGCGCTGTCGGTGGTGCTGATGGGCATCGTCACGCTGGCCTACCTCGGCTCGGCGCGCTGGCTGAGGCTGGACCGGCTGTGACCCGGGTCCTGCCCTGGCTCTATCTTTGCCTGGCCTTCGGCTTCATCTATCTGCCGGTCGGGGCGCTGGTCCTCTTTTCATTCCAGGATGGCAGCCTGCCGGTGCCGCCCTTCAACGGGCCCAGCCTGAAATGGTATGGCGCGGTGCTGGCCGACCGGGGCCTGATGGCGGCGATGCTGAATTCGCTGGTCGTGGCGGTCGGGTCATCGGCCGTCGCCTGCGCCCTGGGCTTTCTGGCCGCCTACGGGCTGGCGCGCCATGCCCTGCCGGCATCGGGACTGCTGCGCGCCGCGCTGATCGCGCCGATGACGGTCAGCTACCTGATCGTCGGGCTTGGCCTGCTGATCGTCTTCGGCCGGCTCGGGATCGGCCTGTCGCTCTGGTCCGCCGGCATCGGTCATGTGGTGATCAACCTGCCGCTCTGTTTTGCGCTGATCTATGCGGCGATGGGCGGCCAGCAGGTCAATGCCGAACGCGCCGCGCGCGATCTTGGCGCCGGTGAATGGCGGGTGCTGGCGCTGGTCACCGTGCCGATGCTGGCGCCGGCGATCCTGGCCGCCTTCTTCCTGGCGATGACCTTCAGCTGGGATGAATTCATCATCGCCTTCCTGCTCACCCGATTCGATGTCACCCTGCCGGTCGAGATCTGGAGCCTGCTGCGATCCGGCCTGTCGCCCAAGACCAATGCGGTCGGCAGCCTGGTCTTCGTGATCTCGGTGATCCTGGTGCTGGGGCTCGAGGTTTTCGTCTTCAGGAGACGCCGCCAATGACCGCCCCGATCGTGCTTGACGGCCTCAACCACCATTTCGGCCCGTTCCACGCGCTGAAGGACATCGCCCTTGAAATCGCGGCCGGGGAATATGTCGCGCTGCTCGGCCCCTCGGGCTGCGGCAAGACCACGCTGCTGTCGGTGCTGGGCGGCTTCATCGTGCCGACCGCGGGGCGGGTGCTGATCGGCGGGCGCGACCTGACGCAGGTGCCGCCGGCGCGGCGCCCGACAACCACGGTCTTTCAGGACTACGCGCTCTTTCCGCACATGTCCTTGCGCGACAATGTCGGCTTCGGGCTGCGCATGGCCGGCATGGCTCGGCGCGACCGCCATGCCCGGGCCGAGGACAAGCTGGCGATGGTCGGGCTGGGCGCCGAGGCCGGCAAGCGGCCGCATGAGCTGTCGGGCGGCCAGCGCCAGCGCGTCGCCCTGGCGCGCGCCCTGGCGGTCGAGCCCGATGTGCTCTTGCTTGACGAGCCCTTGGGCGCGCTGGACCTGAAGCTGCGCCGCGCCATGCAGGACGAGTTGAAGGCGATCCAGCGGCGGATCGGCACCACCTTCGTCCATGTCACCCATGATCAGGAAGAGGCGATGGCGATCGCCGACCGCATCGTGGTGATGAACGCCGGCCGGATCGAGGATCAGGGCGCGCCCGACCGGATCTATCGCCGCCCCGCCAGCCTCTTTGCCGCCGGCTTCATGGGCGAGATGAACCGCATCGCCGCCCGCCCCGCCGCCGCCGGGATCGAGACCCGGTTCGGCCCGCTCGCGCTTGCCGCGCCGCCCGGTGCCGACGACCTGATCCTGTGCCTGCGCCCCGAGGCGATCCGCGCCGAGGCGATCGGCGCCAGCAAGGTCGAGACCGGGCCGGCGGCGCTGCGGATCGGGCCGGCGACGGTGCTGGACGCCGCCTTCTTCGGCACCCATTGCCGCGCCCATCTGCGCCCCGAACGCGCCCCCGAGGTCACGCTGGTCGCCCATCTGCCGGCCAAGGCCCCGCCCGCCGCCGGCACCGTTCTTGACCTGTCCTTCGATCCCGACGAGGTTTCGGTCTTTGCCGCCGAGGCCGGCAGATGACCCGCGCCCGCCCCGAGGACTGGTATGCGACAACCGCGAAGGCCGATGGCGTCACCCTGATCGCCGAGCCGTTCATCAAGGAATTCTACCGCTGCAACATCTGGCATGTGCGCGGCCGCGACCGCGACATGCTGGTCGACAGCGGCATGGGCGTGGTGTCCTTGCGCCAATGGGTGCCGCTGGTCTCGGGCCGGCCGCTGACGGCGGTCGCCAGCCACACCCATTTCGACCATATCGGCTGTCACCACGAATTTCCCGACCGCGCCGTGCACCACGCCGAGGCGGCGATCCTGGCCGATCCGGGCCGCGCCGCGACGCTGGCCGACCCTTATGTCACCGACGCGATCTTCGACCGGCTGCCGCCGGCACCCTACCTGTCGGCGACCTATGCCCTGCGCGCCGCGCCGGCGACGCGGATCCTTGATGACGGCGACGTGATCGACCTGGGCGACCGGCATTTCGAGGTGATCCACACCCCCGGCCATTCGCCCGGCGGCATCGCCCTGTGGGAGGCGGCGACCGCGACGCTCTTTTCCGGCGACATCGTCTATGACGGGCCGCTGATCGAGAATTGCTATCACTCCGACGCCGCCGACTATCACCGCTCGATGCTGCGGCTGCTCGATCTGCCGGTGCGCACCGTCCACGGCGGCCATTTTCCCAGCTATGACGGCGCGCGCCACCGCCGGATCATCCGCGCATGGCTGGACGGCAGGGACGGCGCCGCATCCTAGAGCATGTCGCGCAAAAGTGGGAACCGGTTTTGCGCTACTCGGACATGCGAAATCAAAAAGTTGGAGTGGGTCGCGTGAATGCGCATGAACGCGATCCGCTCTAGCAGGCTGCTGAAAGGGTCACGCCTCCACCCGTTTTCACCCTTGAGATCGGAATACCGGTCCTCGCCACGCTCCCCGCGATCTCGGGCCCGGGCGACCAGCCCGGGCCGCGCCCGACCCTCCCGGCGGGAGGGCGCATTGCAATGTCGCAAATTGCTCGACGGTCGGAATGACTTGGCCACCATAAAGCACCGCAACCCCGGCGTGGCAAAGCGCCCCCCCAGGGTCGGGCGTGCCCCTCAGTGCCGGGGTCAGATGGCGGGAGAGGAACAGTTTCCCCGCCAGACGCTAGCCGAACTCCCATTCCAGCATCCTGCGAGGCGCCCGACCCTCCCGGCGCGGCCAGGGCGGTGCCGGACCGCCCCCTTGGCCATGGTCACACTTCTCACAAGCGCTCGATTATCCGACACGTTGCCCCCTGCGGGCTTGCGCCGGTCGCCGGTTTGGGCCGAGACTTCACCCCAAGGCCCCCTTGCGCCCTGTCAGAAGGCCGATGCGTCATGCGAACCCTGAGCGCCGCCAATCCGACCCGAGCCGAGCCGATCGCGGCCGACCGGCCCGACGCCGCCGCCCAGCCCTCGGCCAGCGCCGATGTCCGGCGCCACAAGCTTTCCACCCGGCTCTGGCACTGGATCAGCGCCGCGCTGACCATCCTGCTGGTGATGAGCGGGCTGATGATCTTCAACGCCCATCCCCGGCTTTACTGGGGCGAGGCGGGGGCGCATGACGATCCGGCCTGGCTCGAGATCGGCGCGGTCGAGGACCGCGGCTTCCTGCAGATCGGCGACA
>PHEC01000161.1 GCA_002841115.1 Alphaproteobacteria bacterium HGW-Alphaproteobacteria-6
GGCTGTCGGCTGGCCACGGCTTTGCCGACCTCCTGCGCGCGGTGGTCGAGGGGCTGGGGATGGCGGCGCGCGACTGCTAAGGCGCGATGGGGCCGATGCCGGCCGAACTCAGGCTGAGCGGCGGCGCGGCGCGCTCGCCCGGCCTGCGCGCGATCCTCGGGGCGGCGACCGGCGCGGCGACGCGGATCAGCGCGCGCGAAGAGGCCGGCGCCGCCGGGGCGGCGATGATGGCGGCGGTGGCCACCGGGGTCTATCCCGACATGGCGGCCTGCGTCGAGGCATGGGTCAGCCCGCATCTCGGCCCGGCCGAGGCGCCCGACCCGGAGCTTGCGGCAACCTATGCGCGGCTTTTCCCTGCCTATCGCGCGGCGCGACAGGCACTGGAACCGGTCTGGGACCGGATGGCAGGACATGAGGATGGATGAGATGACCAGGGAAATCGCGATCATCGGTGATCACTTCATGCTGCCCGAGGTCTTTGCCGAAAAGCTGAGCCAGGCCTGCGGGCCGGCGGTCAGCATTCGCGCGCGCAAGGACAACTGGCCGGACGAGCCGATGGAACACGGCTATGCCCGCCCCGGCATGGACGGGCTGAAGGAATATTTCGGCGATGCCGAGGGGGTTGTCGACTTCGTCGGCGCGGCCGAGATCCTGGTGACGCAACTGGCGCCGATGTCGCGGGCGATGCTGGAACGGCTGCCGGCGCTGAAGATGATCGCGGTGTCGCGCGGCGGGCCGGTCAACATCGACATGGCGGCGGCGCGCGACCACGGCGTGCTGGTGGTCAACACCCCGGGCCGCAACGCCAGCGCTGTTGCCGAATTCACCCTCGGCGCGATCCTTGCCGAGACCCGGCGCATCCGGGTCGGCCACGAGGCCCTGCGCGCCGGCACCTGGCGTGGCGACCTCTACCGCGCCGATGTCACCGGGCGCGAGTTGAACGAGATGACCGTCGGCGTCATCGGCTACGGCAATATCGGCACCAGGGTGGTCCGGCTCCTGCGCGCCTTCGGGGCGCGGGTGCTGGTCTGCGATCCCTACATCCAGCTTGACCCCGAGGATGCCGCGGCCGGCGTCCTCTTGGTGCCGCTTTCCCGGCTGCTGGCCGAAAGCGACATCGTCAGCCTGCACCCGCGGGTGACTGACGAGACCCGCGGCATGATGGATGCCGCCGCCTTCGCCGCGATGAAGCCGGGGGCGCTTTTCGTCAATACCGCGCGCGGCCCCTTGTGCGACTACGACGCGCTTTGCCGGGCGCTGGAGGCCGGCCACCTCGGCGGCGCCATGCTCGAGACCTTCGCGGTCGAGCCGGTGCCGGCGGACTGGCCGCTTTTGCAACTGCCCAATGTCACGCTGACCCCGCATATCGCCGGCGCATCCTTGCGCACCGTCACCCATGCCGCCGAACAGGCCGCCGAGGAGGTGCGCCGCTACCTTGCCGGCGAGCCGCCCCGCAACGCCTGCTGAGCCCGCCGATCCGCAGCGAAGGACCGCAAGAATGAGCCCTGATCCCGCCCCCGCCGGCCCCACCCCGACCGCCGGCCCCGCCCCGACCGTCGATCTCGTGGTGATCGGCGGCGGCATCAACGGCGCCGGCATCGCCCGCGACGCCGCCGGGCGCGGGCTGTCGGTGATCCTGTGCGAAAAGGACGATCTGGCGCAGGGCACCTCGTCGCGCTCGGGCAAGCTGGTGCATGGCGGGCTGCGCTATCTGGAATATTACGAGTTCCGCCTGGTCCGCGAGGCGTTGATCGAGCGCGAGGTGCTGCTGGCCTCGGCGCCGCACATCATCTGGCCGATGCGCTTCGTGCTGCCGCATTCGCCGGGCGACCGGCCGGCCTGGTTGGTGCGGCTGGGGCTTTTTCTTTACGACCATCTCGGCGGGCGCAAGCGGCTGCCCGGCACCCGCACGCTCGATCTGTCCCGCGACCCCGAGGGCGCGCCGGTCCGCGACGACTTCCGCCGCGGCTTCGAATATTCCGATTGCTGGGTCGATGACGCGCGTCTCGTCGTGCTGAACGCCCGCGATGCCGCCGCCCGCGGCGCCGAGGTGCTGACCCGCACCGCCTGCAGCGCGGCGCGGCGCGAGGGTGCGCTGTGGCGCGTCGAGATGACCGACACCCGGTCGGGTCGGCGCCGCGAGGTGATGGCGCGCGCCCTGGTCAATGCCGGCGGCCCCTGGGTCAGCGACATCATCGGCCGGGTGACCGGCACCAGGTCCACCCGCAACGTCCGGCTGGTCAAGGGCAGCCACATCATCGTGCCGAAGTTCTGGGAGGGGGCGCAGGCCTATCTGGTGCAGAACCCCGACCGGCGGGTGATCTTCATCAACCCCTACGAGGGCGACAAGGCGCTGATCGGCACCACCGACATTCCCTACGCGGGCGCGCCCGAGGCGGTCGCGGCCGACGAGGACGAGATCGACTATCTGATCGCCGCGGTGAACCGCTACTTCAAGCAGGGCCTGCGCCGGTCGGAGGTGCTGGACAGCTTTTCCGGGGTGCGGCCGCTTTACGACGACGGCGCCGGCAACCCGTCGGCGGTGACGCGCGACTATGTCTTCGATCTCGACAGCACCGGGGGGGCGCCGCTGCTGAATGTCTTCGGCGGCAAGATCACCACCTTCCGCAAGCTGGCCGAACAGGGGGTGGAGCGGTTGCGCGGAACCTTCCCGGCGATGGGGCCGGACTGGACCGCGGGCGCGACCCTGCCGGGCGGCGACCTGCCGGGCGGCGATTTCGACGCCTTCCTTGGCCGTCTCTGCCACGATCACCCCTGGCTGCCGCGCGACCTCGCCCGCCATTACGCGCGGCTTTACGGGTCCGAGGCGGGCGCGGTGATCGGCGGGGCGGGTGATCTCGGCGGGCTCGGCCGGCATTTCGGCGGCCTGCTCCACGAGGCCGAGGTGCGCCACCTCTGCGCCCGCGAATGGGCCGAGACCGCCGAAGACATCCTGACCCGCCGCACCAAGCACGCGCTGCACCTGAGCCCGGCCGAGCGCGCCGCCTTCACCGACTGGTTCGTGCAATGGCCCGATGCCTGCCGCGCGCGCAGCGCCTGACCCTGCAACGGAGGCTCAGATGACCCCGCCTGTCCCGACCGCCCCGCCCGACCTTGCCGATCTTGCCGCCGTCTCGGCCCGGATCGGTGCCGATCCGCTGCTGATCCAGGGGGCGGGCGGCAATACCTCGGTCAAGCAGCGCGCAGTGATGTGGATCAAGGCATCCGGCACGCTTCTGGCCGAGGCCGGGATGCGGGCGATCTTCGTGCCGGTCGACCTGCCGGCGATGCGCGCAAGTCTGGCCGCGGCCGAGGCGCGCGCCGACCGGCCGGCCGAGTTCGCCCTGCCGGGGGTGAGCTTGCGCCCATCGATCGAGACCAGCCTGCATGCGGTGCTGCCGCAGCGGGTGGTGATCCATGTCCATTGCGTGGCGACCATCGCGCTGGCGATCCGCACCGATGCGCGCGAAGTGCTGGCCGACCGGCTGGCCGGCTTTGACTGGGCCTTCGTGCCCTATGCGCGGCCCGGCGCGCGGCTGGCCGCCCTGGTCGCGGCGGCACGCGGGCCGGATACCGATGTGATCGTGCTCGGCAATCACGGGCTGATCGTGGCGGCCGACACGGTGGCGGCGGCCGATGCGCTGCTTTCGCGGGTCACGGCGGCGCTGGCGGCACCGGTCCGGCCGGCGCCGGGCCCGGATACGGCGGCGCTCGCCGCCCTTGCCAGTGCGGGCCATGCGCCCGCCGCTATTGCCAGTGCGGGCCATGTGCCCGCCGCTCTTGCCAGTGCGGGCTATGCGCCCGCCGGGGCTGATCACCCGCTGCACGGGGTGGCGACCGATCCGGCACGGCTGGCGCTGGCGCTTCAGGGCAGCGCCTGGCCTGACCACGTCATCTTCTGCGGGCCGGGATCGGTGGCGCTTCGGCCTGGCGAGACACCCGCGGACGCAGCGGCGCGGCACAGGGCGCGGGGCCTTGCCGCACCGGTCTTCATCCTGGTGCCGGGGCAGGGGGCGCTCTTGCGCAAGGATGCCGGCGCCGGGGCGCTGGCGCTGGCGCGCTGTCTCGGCGAGGTGCTGGCGCGGGTCGAGCCGGGTGTTGCGATCGTCACGCTGAGCGATGTCGAGACCGCCGAACTGCTGGACTGGGATGCCGAGAAATACCGGCAGAGCCTGAATGCGGTCTGATCCCCTGTTCCTCGGGCTCGACCTCGGCACCTCGGGGGCGCGGGCGGTGGTGATCGACGCGACCGGCCGGCAACTGGCGGCCGGGCGGGCGGCGATGGCCGATTTCGGTGCCGACCCCCGCGATCCGCAGGTCTGGTGGCGGGCGGCCGAGGCGGCGTTGCGGGCGGCGCTGGCGGGGTGCGAGGCGGCGCGGATCGTGGCGCTGGCGGTCGACGGCACCTCGGGAACGATGCTGGCGGTCGATGCGGCCGGCCGGCCGCTGGCCGGGGCGCTGATGTACAACGACCCCTGCCGGGACCGGGATATCCTTGCGCGGATCGCCACCCATGCGCCGCGCGAAAGCGCCGCGCATGGTGCGACAAGCGGCCTGGCGCGGGCGCTGATCCTGTCGCGGCTGGCCCCGGCACGGGTGCTGCATCAGGCCGACTGGATCGCCTTGCGGCTGTCGGGCCGGATGGTCAGCGATGCCAACAACGCGCTGAAGACCGGGTTCGACCCGGTGGCCGGCGTCTGGCCGGACTGGATCGCCGCGACCGGGCTTGACCCGGCGCTCTTGCCCGAGGTGGTCGAGCCGGGCACCGCCACCGGCCCGGTCAGCGCGCAGGCGGCGGCCGATCTCGGCCTGCCGGCGGGGGCGCTGGTGGTGGCCGGCACCACCGACGGCTGTGCCTCGTTCCTGGCGACCGGGGCCGAGCGTCCGGGCGACGCGGTCACCGCGCTGGGCACGACGATGACGCTGAAGATCCTGTCGGAGCGGCCGATCTTCGCGCCCGAATACGGCATCTACAGCCACCGGCTGCTTGGCGCATGGCTGGCGGGCGGGGCCTCGAACAGCGGCGGCGCGGCGCTGCTGGCGCATTTTACCGCGCCCGAGATCGCCGCCCTCAGCGAAGCGATCGATCCCGAGACCGACAGCGGGCTGGACTATTACCCGCTGCCCGGCCCGGGCGAGCGCTTTCCGGTCGCCGACCCGGGCCTGGCGCCTCGTCTGACGCCGCGCCCCGCCGACCCGGCGCAGTTCCTGCACGGGCTTTTCGAGGGCGTGGCGGCGGTCGAGGCGCTGGGCTATGCGCGGCTGGCCGAACTGGGCGCGCCGCCACCGCGCCGGCTCTGCACCGTCGGGGGCGGGGCGAAGAACCCGGTCTGGACCCGGCTGCGCGCCCGCCGGCTGGGCGTGGCGATGATGCCGCCCCGGTCCGACGAGGCCGCCCATGGCGCGGCGCTTCTTGCGATGCGGGGGGCGCTGGCATGACCCGGATGGTCGGCGGGCTGGAGGCGCTGGCGGGGCGGTTCGATGCCTTCCTTGTCGATCAGTTCGGCGTGGTCCTCGACGGGGTCGGGGCCTATCCCTTCGCGCCGGCGGCGCTGGCGCGGCTGGCGGCGCAGGGCAAGCCGGTGCTGTTCCTGTCCAATTCCGGCAAGCGCGCCGCGGCCAACGAGGCGCGGCTGGGCGCGCTTGGCTTCCGGCGCGGCGATTACCTTGGCGTGCTGTCCTCGGGCGAGGCGGCGCATGGGCTGCTGGCGCGCCGGATCGGCGCCGATATCGGCGCCGGCGCCCCGGTCTGGCTGCACGGGCGCGACGATGATGCGAGCGCCGTGGCGGGGCTTGACCTCAGGCGTTGCGAGGATCCGGCGCAGGCAGCGCTGATCGTGCTGGCGGGCAGCCGGGGCGAGGTGATGACGCTGGGCGATTACGCCCGCCTTCTGGCGCCGGCGGCGCGGGCCGGGGTGCCCTGCCTGTGCACCAACCCCGACCTGACGATGCTGACCGCGCGGGGGCGGCACTTCGGCGCCGGGCGCATCGCCGCGCTTTATGCCGAACTGGGCGGGTCGGTCGACTACGTCGGCAAGCCGCATCCGCTGATCTATGCCGAGGCGGCGCGCCGCCTGCCGGGCATCGCCCCCGGCCGCATCCTGTGCATCGGCGACAGCCCGGCCCATGACCTGGCCGGGGGCCGCGCCGCCGGCCACGCCACCGCCCTGGTGCGCAGCGGCATCCATGCCGGGCTTGACGATGCCGCCCTTGCGGCCCTTTGCGCCGCCGAGGGGGCGGCGCCGGATTTCATCCTGCCCGCCTTCGATTTCGCCCCCGATCCAGCCCCCGATCCAGCCCCGATGATCAACCCGGGGTCGGACAACCCTGTGTCGGGTAACCCAAAATCGGGCGACCCAAAAGCGGGCGACCCGAAATCGGACAACCCGAAAGCGGGCGACGCATGCGTCGCCCCTACG
>PHEC01000018.1 GCA_002841115.1 Alphaproteobacteria bacterium HGW-Alphaproteobacteria-6
GCGCTCGGCGTGTCGGAATCAACCCTGCTGGAGATGACCGGCGCCTATGCCGGCATCCTCAACGGCGGCTCGTCGGTGCGCCCCTACGGGCTGATCGAACTGCGCATCCGCGGCGACGACACCGCACTGATCGGCCAGACCGGCGGCATGGGCGAGCGGGTGATCTCGCAAGGGGCGGCGCGACAGCTGACCTACATGATGCATGAGGTGGTCGAACGCGGCACCGGCCGGCGCGCCCGCCTTGAAGGGCGCGAGGCCGCCGGCAAGACCGGCACCACCCAGGCGGCGCGCGACGCCTGGTTCATCGGCTTCACCGCCGACTATGTGACCGGCGTCTGGATGGGCTATGACGACAACTCGCCCCTGACCGGGGTTACCGGCGGCGGGTTGCCGGCCGAGATCTGGCATGAGGTGATGGCGAAGGTCGAAGCGGGCGCACCGGCCACGCCCCTGCCGATGATCCGCCCCGAGAACCTGCCGGCGCCGGCCTTCCCCGACGCGACCCTGCCCGGCACCCTCGCGCCGGGTGCCGCGGCCGGAACCGGCCAGAAGCAGCGCCGCGACCCGGCCGAGAGCGTGCTGCTCGAGGTGCTCGGGGCGATCCTGCGCGGCGGCAACTGACGCGCCACCCGCAACCGACGCCCGCCCGCCGGAAGACCGGCAGGCCCGCCCCGCTCAGAGTCGCGCCAGTTCCGCGGTCAGCGCCGAGACATTGCCGCGCTGGCGATCCAGCATCGCGCCGATCTCGGTGCGCTCGGCCGCCAGCATGTTGATGCCCTCGATGATCAGGTTGAAGAACAGGTCGCGCCCGGACTTGTCGAAGACATGCCAGCGCACCTCGAACGGCGACTGCCCCTTGAGATGGGCAACCGAGGTCACCTCGTAGAAGCTTTTCAGCGGCCGCGCGCCGGTCACCTCGATCTCGCCGCCGATGAATTCGCGGAACCGGCGGCCGTATTTGCGCGAGATATAGCCCTGGAAGGCTTTCTCGAAGGCGCCCATCTCGGCCTTGCCGATGCTGCGGCCGGCCGGACCAAGCGCACTTTGCGCGATATAGCGCACATCGGCGTAGCGCACGAAGATCCGCTCGAACTCGGTGAACATCGCGCGTTCCGAGCGGCCCGAATTGATCACGCCGTTGATGTCGCCGACCAGCGCGCCGATCAGGCCGCGGGCATCGGCGGTGTTCAGCGCCAGCGCCGGGCGCGGCAGGATCAGGCCGGCACCGCCGGCGGCAAGGGCGGCCAGAAGGCCGCGGCGGGAAAGGTCATTCGCCATAGCTGTCCTCGAACGGGTCGGCCACATCCTCTTCGACACCAAGCTGGAAGCGGCGGTTCTGAATATAGATCAGGCGAAGCTGCGCGTAACCATCCGCGCTTTCATAAAGGATCGACTCCACCAGATCGGCGAAACGTTGCCGGTCCGCAACCCGGGCGGCACCGCTGGCCGCGACGGCATAGTAGTTCTCGGGCGGGCTGAAGACCACATTGACCGGGTCGATCACCAGATCGACGAGCGAGCCGGCCAGATCGCGCTGCGTCGTCGGCCCGAAGACCGGCAACATGATGAAATATCCCTCGGGGGCGCCCCAGACATAGAGCGTCTCGCCGAAGTCGGTATCGACCTTGTCGATGCCCATCCGGCTGGCCGGGTCCAGAAGACCGCCGATGCCGATGGTCGAATTGATGACGAAGCGCAAAGTGTTCTGCGCCGCCGGCTTGGGGCGGACCTGAAGGATGCTGTTCAGCACCGTGCTCGGCAGGCCGAGGTTCGAGGCGAAGTTGGTCACCCCGGTGGCGATCGGCTTGGGGATGATCGGCACCACCCCCTTCTTGCCGCCACCGCCGAAGAAGAACTGGTCAAGCGCCACGTTGTCGCCGTGAACCGCACGGTTCTGCGCCTCGTAGGGGTCGTTGAAGCCGCCGTCGGCCGGCGGCGAGGCGCAGGCGGCAAGAAACAGCAGCACGGCGGCAAATGACGCGGGCCGGAAATGCTTTTTTCTGGTATCGCAGGGTGCTAGCAATGAAATTCTCAACTTCTTGTTCATAGCGAGCGCCCAAGGATCATGCCTGCGAACGCGACCACGCCGCCCATAGGCTTAGTTTCGGAAGCCCGCGGTTGCAAGTCACGGCTGGGCGAGGGCGTTCAATTGGGCGGGAACCGGTGCAACAGAGGCGCATGATCCGATGACCGACCGACCGCGCCAGGGCCGCGACGAACTGGCCGCCGCCCGGGCCGAGGGGCGCGGCCTGATCGCGGCGGTGGCGGTCTTTTCGGCCTTCGTCAACGCGCTGATGCTGACCGGGCCGATCTTCATGCTTCAGGTCTATGACCGGGTGCTTGGCAGCCGCTCGCAGGAAACCCTGCTGGCGCTCTTTGGCCTAGTGGTGGCGCTCTTCGCGGCGATGGGGCTTCTCGATCTGGCGCGGGCGCGGATCATGTCGCGGCTGGCGGCGCGGTTCCAGACCCGGCTTGACCGGCGGGTCTTTGCCGCCGCCCTTGCCCGCAGCACCCATGATCCCGGCAATGCCGAGGCCGCGGCGGCGCTGCGCGACCTCGAGGCGCTGCGCCAGTTCACCGCCTCGCCGGTCGCGATCGCGCTTTTCGACATGCCCTGGGCGCCGTTCTTCCTGCTGGCGGTCTTCATCTTCCATCCCTGGCTCGGCATCCTTGCGGTGGCCGGCGGGGTGATGCTGATCCTCGCGTCACTGGCCAACCAGCTCAGCACCCGGCGCGTGGTGCTGGCGGCCGGGGCGGCGCAGTTGCACGCCGAGCGCCTGGCCGACCAGCTGCGCGACGAGGCCGAGATGATCCAGAGCATGGGCATGCGCGGCGCGGGCTTTGCCCGCTGGGCCGAGGCGCGTGGTGCCGCACTGGCGCGCATGCTGACGGCTTCGGACCGTTCCGGCGTCTTTTCCACCTTCACCCGGACCTTCCGGCTGTTCCTGCAATCGGCGATGCTGGCGCTCGGCGCGCTTCTGGTGCTGAGGGGCGAATTGACGCCCGGCGCGATGATCGCCTCGTCGATCCTGATGGGACGGGCGCTGGCGCCGGTCGAACAGGCGATCGGCGGCTGGCCGCTGGCCCAGCGCGCCGCCGAGGGCTGGCGCCGGCTTGGCACCCTGCTGGCCGCGGTGGCGCCGGAACGGAACCGCACCGCCCTGCCCCGGCCGCGTGCCATGCTCGAGGCGAACCAGTTGACGGTGGTGCCGCCAGGACAGTCGCAAGCGGCGCTGCGCATGGTGTCCTTCCGGCTTGAGCCGGGCCAGGCGATGGGCGTGATCGGCACCTCGGGGGCCGGAAAATCGACGCTGGCGCGGGCCCTGACCGGGCTCTGGCGGCCGGCCGGCGGCTGGATCCGGCTCGATGGCGCGACGCTGGATCAATATGACCCCGACCGGCTTGGCAGCCTTGTCGGCTACCTGCCGCAGCGCGTCACCCTTTTCGATGGCACCATCGCCGAGAATATCGCCCGGCTATCACCCGACCCCGACCCTGCCGCGATCGTCGCCGCCGCCACCCGCGCCGCGGCGCATCAGATGATCGTCGACCTGCCGCAGGGCTACGACACCCGCGTCAGCCAGACCGGCGGGCGGCTGTCGGGCGGCCAGATCCAGCGCATCGGCCTGGCCCGCGCACTATACGGCGACCCGGTGATCCTGATCCTGGACGAGCCGAACTCCAACCTCGACAATGACGGCTCGCTGGCGCTCAACGCCGCGATCCGCGCGATGAAGGCCGAGGGGCGGTCGGTCCTGATCATGGCGCACCGGCCGGCGGCGATCCAGGAATGCGACCTCTTGCTGGTTCTCGACGGTGGCATGCGCCGCGCCTTCGGTCCGCGCGACGAGGTGCTGCGCTCGATGGTGCGCAATGCCGGCGATATTGCCCGCAGCGCCGGCCAGGGGGGCGTGACATGAACCCGCGCGATGATTTTCCGGTCCGCGCGCCAATGCTGCTCGGGATGGTGACCCTTCTTCTGCTGGTCGGCGGTTTCGGCATCTGGGCGACGCTCAGCCAGATCGCCGGCGCCGTCGTCGCCCCCGGCCAGGTCGAGGTCGAGCAGAACCGCCAGGTGGTGCAGCATCCCGACGGCGGCGTCGTCGCCGAGATCCTCGTCAAGGACGGCGACCTCATCGAAGCCGGGGCGCCGCTGATCCGGCTTGACGGCACGCTCTTGCGCTCCGAACTGGCCATCGTCGAGGGCCAGTTCTTCGAGATCGTCGCCCGCCGCGGCCGGCTCGAGGCCGAGCGCGACGACACGCCCGAGATCGGCGTGGCCCCGGAACTGGCCGACACCGCCGGGACGCGCCCCGAGATCGCCGCCCTGCTCGAGGGCCAGCGCCGGCTTTTCGCCGCCCGTGCCGAAAGCCAGGCCAACGAGCTGGCCCAGCATCAGCGCCGGCTGGACCAGATCGGCAGCCAGATCGACGGCATCGCCGCCCAGCGCACCGCGCTCGACACGCAGATCGGGCTGATCGCGCGCGAGCTTGCCGACCAGAAGTCGCTGCTTGAACGCGGTCTGGTCCAGGTCAACCGGGTGCTGACGCTGGAGCGCGAGATGGCGCGGCTCTCGGGCCAGGCCGGAGAGCTTGACGCCGCCCGCGCCGAGGCCGAGGGCCGCATGACCGAGACCGAGATCGGCATCCTCAGGCTGGGCAGCGCCCGGCGCGAGGAGGCGTCGAGCCAGCTGCGCGACCTCGGCTACCGCGAACTGGAACTGGCCGAGCGTCGCCGGGCGCTGGTCGAGCAGGTCGCACGGCTGGAGATCCGCGCCCCGGTCGCCGGGCTGGTCCACGCGCTTGCCGTCACCACGCCGCGCTCGGTGATCCGCGCCGCCGACCCGGTGCTTTTCATCGTGCCGCAGGATCGCCCCTTCGTGATCGCCGCCCGGGTCGCGCCGATCAACATCGACGAGATCGCCATCGGCCAAGCGGTGACCTTGCGCTTTGCCGCCTTCGACAGCCGCAGCACGCCGGAACTTTTCGGCCAGATCGCCCGCATCTCGGCCGATGCGCTCAGCGACGAACGCAACCAGACCAGCTTTTACCGCGTCGAGGTCATGCTCGACCCGGGCGAGGCGGCGCGGCTTGGCGGGCTTGCACTGGTGCCGGGGATGCCGGTCGAGGTCTTCATCCGCACCGGCGAACGCACGCCGCTGGCCTATCTGGTCAAGCCGCTGGCCGACTATTTCAACCGCGCCTTCCGCGAAAGCTGACGCCGCGCGCGCCCGCGCCTTCCCCCGGCACCCCTTCCCCCGGCCCGGCGGCGCGGCTAACCTGCCCCCGAACCCGCGGATTCGACAGGAGAGGGCGATGGCCGGAACGATCGACGCGAGACTGGCCGACCAGGGCATCGTGCTGCCCGACGCCCCGGCACCGGCGGCCAATTATGTGCCCTATGTGCGGGCCGGAGACCTTCTCTTCGTCTCGGGCCAGATCTCGCAGGGGCCCGCCGGGCTGATCCGCGGCCGCCTTGGCGAGACGATGGACGTGGCCGAGGGCGCCGAGGCCGCGCGGCGCTGCGGGCTCAGCCTGCTGGCCCAGGCGCGGGCGGCCTGTGACGGCGACCTCGACCGCATCCTGCGGGTGGTCAAGCTGACCGGCTTCGTCAACTCGACCGGCGATTTCACCGATCAGCCCAAGGTGATCAACGGCTGTTCTGACCTTATGGTCGCGGTCTTCGGCGAGGCCGGCCGCCACGCCCGCGCCGCGGTCTCGGCGCCGGCCCTGCCGCTTGGCGTCGCGGTCGAGATCGAGGCGGTGTTCCAGGTGCGGCCATGAACCCGCCGCGGGTGCCGCTGCCGGCCCCGTTCCTGACCCTGCCGCTGGCGCATCGCGCACTGCATGACCGCACCGCCGGCCGGCCCGAGAATTCGCGCGCCGCGGTGCGGGCGGCGATTGCTGCGGGCTACGGCATCGAATGCGACATCCAGCCCTCGGCCGAGGGCACGCCGATGGTCTTTCACGACTATGACCTGAAGCGCCTGACCGGCCGCGCCGGACGGATCGGAGCGCTCGCCGCCGCCGACCTCGGCCGGATCGCGCTTCTGGGCGGGGACGAGGGCATCCCGACCCTGGCCGAGGTGCTGGAGATCGTCGCCGGGCAGGTGCCGCTCCTGATCGAGATCAAGGATCAGGACGGCGCGATGGGCACCGATGTCGGCCCGCTGGAGGCCGGCGTGGCGCGGGCGCTGGCCGGCTATGGCGGCCCGGTCGCGGTGATGTCCTTCAACCCCCATTCGGTCGCGGCGATGGCCGCCGCCGCCCCCGGCATCGCGCGCGGGATCACCACCAGCGCCTATGCGCCCGACGACTGGCCGCTGTTGCCCGAAGCGGTGCGCGACCGGCTGCGCGCGATCCCCGATGTCGAGGCGACCGGCGCCAGCTTCATCTCGCATGAGGCGGCCGACCTTGACCGGCCGCGGGTGGCCGAGCTGAAATCGGCCGGCGCCGCGATCCTGTGCTGGACCATCCGCAGCCCCGAGGCCGAGGCGCGCGCCCGCCGGATCGCCGACAACATCACCTTCGAGGGCTACGCCGCCGCCTTCCCCGCCCTGGCCTGAACTGCCGTCGGGCCATTGACCCGGTCATTGCGCGACCCCAAGTCTGGCCGGCACCAAGTCTGGCCGGCATCAAGTCTGGCCGGCACCAGATTTGACCGGCCCTGTCCCCGCCGGCAAGGAAGCGACCCGCCGATGACCGGATCAGCGATCGAGATTTCCGTCCTGCCCGGCCTCGACGCGGTCGACGCCGCCGACTGGGATGCCTGTGCCTGCCCCGAGGCCGCCGATGGCGGCCGCCCGGCCGATCCGTTCACCACCCACCGCTTCCTTCATGCGCTCGAGGCATCGGGATCGGTCGGGCCAGGCACCGGCTGGCAGCCGCGCCACCTTGTCGCGCGCCGCGGCGGCCGGGTGATTGCCGTCATGCCGCTTTACCTCAAGGCCCACAGCCAGGGCGAGTATGTCTTTGACCACAGCTGGGCCGAGGCCTTCATCCGTGCCGGCGGCCGCTATTACCCCAAGCTGCAATCGGCGGTGCCCTTCACCCCGGCCACCGGCCGGCGGATGCTTGCCCGTCCCGGCGACGAGGAGGCCGGCCGCGCCGCGCTGATCGAGGCGCTGGTCACCATCGCCGGCGAAAACCGCCTGTCCTCGGCCCATGTCACCTTCTGCACCGAGGCCGAGGCCGGCCGGGCCGCGGGGCTGTTGCACCGCGTCACCCAGCAGTTCCACTGGCACAACCGCGGTTACGCGGATTTCGACGCCTTCCTCGGCGCGCTCGCCGCGCGCAAGCGCAAGGCGATCCGCAAGGAGCGCAGCACCGCCCAGGGCTTTGGCGGCAGCATCCGGACGCTTGTCGGCGAGCAGATCCGCCCCGGACACTGGGACGCCTTCTGGACCTTCTACCAGGACACCGGCAGCCGCAAATGGGGCCGGCCCTACCTGACCCGGGCGTTCTTCGACGAACTGCACGCGACGATGCGCGACGACGTGCTTCTGGTCCTGGCCGAACGCGACGGGCGCCCGGTCGCCGGGGCGCTCAACCTCATCGGCCGCGACACGCTTTTCGGCCGCTACTGGGGTGCCATCGAGGATCACCCCTGCCTGCATTTCGAATGCTGCTATTATCAGGCGATCGACCATGCCATCGCCCATGGCCTGTCACGGGTCGAGGCCGGGGCCCAGGGCGAGCACAAGCTGGCGCGCGGCTACCTGCCGGTGCCGATCCACTCGCTGCACTGGATCAATGACGCGGGCTTTCGCGATGCCGTTGCCCGCTATCTTGCCGCCGAGGCCCGCGCGGTCGGCGAAGAGATCGCGGTCCTGACCGATTACGGCCCGTTCCGCCGGGATGACGGCGGCAAAGGATACGGCGACGGATGACTCAACCCGACCGGCACGAAAGGAGACGACCCATGGCCGACCTGCTGACAACCGATGAACGCGGCGCCGCGCTGCCCGCCCTGGGCCAGACCGGCTGGCAAGCGGTGGCCGGGCGCGATGCGATCCGCAAGATCTGGACCTTCGCCAGCTTTTCCGAGGCCTGGGGCTTCATGGCGCGGGCCGCGCTTCAGGCCGAAAAGCTGAACCACCACCCCGAATGGACCAATATCTACAATGTCGTCGACGTCACGCTGACGACGCATGACTGCGGCGGGCTGAGCGCGCTTGACCTGACGCTGGCGCGCCGGCTGGACCGGATCGCGGGCGGCGCCGCGGTGCAGGCTGACCACGGCGAGCCGGTAGCCTGCCTGTGCCAGGTCCACGCCAGCCGCACCGGCTGACCCGACGCCCGCCCGCGCCGGCATCGGGGCCGCCGTCAGACCGCTGTCAGATCGCCGCCAGCATCGCCTCGCCGCCCGAGGTCTCGCAGACCCCGCGACCGGCCTCGACGTGCAGCACGTTGACCACTCCGTCCTCGGCGTAAAGCGCATAGCGCATCGAGCGGTCGAGAAGACCCGTCGCCGGGTTGGAAAACAGCATGCCGATCGCCCGTGTGAAAGCCGCATCGGCATCGCCCAGCAGGGTGATCCCCGCCGCGGCCGCGCCGGTCGCCTCGCCCCAGGCCTTCATCACGAAGGGATCATTGACCGCGATGCAGATGATCTCGTCGACGCCCTTGGCATCGAAGCCGGCCTTGGTGCGGATGAAGCTCGGCACATGGGCGCTGGTGCAGGTGCCGGTGAAGGCACCGGGCAGGCCGAAGATCACCACCTTGCGGCCCTTCAGCCGCGCCGCCAGATCGACCGTCTCGGGCCCCGACGCGCCGATCCTGAGCAGCCCGGCACCCGGCAGCGGTTTTCCTTCTGCGATCGTCGACATCGTCACCCTCATGCGTTGCGTTATCCTGCCGCCACGATATAGGCTCCGCCTCGCCGGGGACCAGAGGGAGTTTTGTCATTGACGGGCATCGTGATCATCGGCGCCGGCCAGGCCGGCGCCACGCTGGCCGCGCAACTCAGGATTCTCGACTACCAGGGCCCGGTCACGCTGATCGGCGAGGAACCGGTGCCGCCCTATCAGCGCCCGCCGCTGTCGAAACAGTATCTTCTGGGCGAGATGGGCGTCGACCGGCTGTTGCTGCGCGCCCCGGAGTTCTACGCCGAACACGGCATCGACCTCAGGCTGGGGGTCCCGGTCACCGCCATCGACCGCACCGCCGGGCGGGTCTTTCTCGCCGATGGCGAGGCGATCGGCTATGACCAGTTGGCACTGGCCACCGGCGCGGTGCCGCTGCGCCTGCCCGCCTCGGTCGGCGGCGACCTCGACGGCATCCACACCATCCGGACCCTCGCCGATGTCGACCGCATGGCGCCCGAATTCCGCCCCGGCGCCCGGGTCCTGGTGATCGGCGGCGGCTATATCGGGCTCGAGGCGGCGGCGGTGGCGGCGAAGCTCGGCCTTGCGGTGACGCTGGTCGAAATGGCGCCGCGCATCCTTGGCCGGGTGGCCGCGGCCGAAACCGCCGACTTCTTCCGCGCCCTGCATCGCGCCCACGGCGTCGATATCCGCGAAGGCACCGGCCTGGTGCGGCTGATCGGACCGGGCCGGGTCGCGGCGGCCGAACTGACCGACGGACAGGTGATCGCCACCGATTTCGTCATCTTCGGCGGCGGGGTGGCACCGCGGACCGGTCTGGCCGAGCGCGCCGGGCTGACGATCGACAACGGCATCGCCACCGACAGCCACGGCCTGAGCTCGGATCCGCGGATATGGGCGGTGGGCGATTGCGCCTCGTTCCCGTGGAAGGACGGACGGATCCGCCTCGAATCGGTCGGCAATGCCATCGATCAGGCCGAATCCGTCGCCGCCAACATGCTCGGCGCCGACAGCCCCTATGTCGCCCGGCCGTGGTTCTGGTCGGACCAGTATGACATCAAGCTGCAGATCGCCGGCCTGTCGCGCGGCCATGACCGCATCGTCACCCGCGCCGGCGAGGGCGGCGCGCTGTCCTTCTGGTATTACGCCGGCGAGGCGCTGCTGGCGGTCGATGCGCTGAACGATTCGCGCGCCTACATGATCGGCAAGCGGCTGATCGAGGCGGGACGCTCGCCCGACCCGGCGCTGATCGCCGACCCGGGAGCCGATCTCAAGCCGCTTTTGCGGGCATGAGGATCATCGGCGGCGCGCGGCGCGGACTGAAGCTGGCCGAGGTCGGCAGCGGCGATGCCGCGGCCCATCTCAGGCCCACGTCCGACCGGGTGCGCGAGGCGATCTTCAACCTGCTGATGAACGGCCCCTACGGCAACCCGGTGACCGGCGCCCGCGTCCTCGACATCTTCGCCGGCACCGGCGCCCTCGGCCTCGAGGCATTGTCGCGCGGCGCGGCGCACATCACCTTCGTCGATGACGGCGCGGCCGCCTGCGCGCTCATCGGACAGAACATCGAAAGGATGCAGGCCATGGACAAGACCGATCTCTGGCGCCGCGACGCTACCCGGATCGGGCCGAACCGCGGCCCCGGCCATAGCCTCGTCTTCCTCGACCCGCCCTATGGCAAGGGCCTCGGCGAACCGGCGATGGCGGCGCTCGCGACCGGCGGCTGGCTCGCCCCCGGCGCCCTGATCGTCTGGGAAGAGGCAGCGGCCCCGCAGCCGCCCGAAGGCTTCACCCCGCTCGACCAGCGCCGCTACGGCGATACCACCGTCACCCTCCTGAGGGCGCCGGCATGAGACCGGCGGCCGTGCTCTTCGACTGCGACGGCGTCATCGTCGACAGCGAACCGATCACCGACCGGCTGATCGCCGCCAACCTCGCCCGCCACGGCCTGGTGATCGCGCTCGAGGATATCCATGGCCTGTTTCTCGGCGGCACCATGGCCGGCGTCGGCGAGACGGCGCGACAGATGGGCGCCGACCTGCCGCCGGACTGGGTCGAGACCGTCTACGAAGAGATGTTTGTCGAACTGGCGAAGGGCACCCCGCTCATCGCCGGCATCACCGGGGTCTTCGACGCGCTCGACGCGGCCGGCATTCCCTATGCGGTCGGCTCCAACGGCCCGCACCGCAAGATGAGGGTCACCCTCGGCCAGCACCCGGCCATTCATGCCCGCCTCAAGGGCCGGATCTTCTCGCGCCACGATGTCGCGAGGCCGAAACCGGCGCCCGACCTCTACCTCCATGCCGCCGCCGCCCTCGGCGCCGAAGCACGGACCTGCGCGGTGATCGAGGACAGCCCGACCGGCGCCCGCGCCGCGGCAGCCGCCGGCATGACCTGCTTTGGCTATGCCGCAACCGGCGACCCCGCCCGCCTCGCCGCCGAAGGGGCCAGACCCTTTCACCACATGGATGACCTCGCCGCCCTGCTCGGCCTCTAGAGCGGATCGCGTTCAGTCACACTCACGCGACCCACTCTAACCTTTTGATTTCGCATGTCCGAATAGCGCAAAACCGGTTCCCACCTTTGCGCGACATGCTCTAGGCTTCTTCGTTGCGCAAATACCCTGGGGGTCCGGGGGTGAAACCCCCGGCGGGTCGGCCCGGGCTTGATCCGGGCCGCAGCCTACTGCGTCGGAAAGAACCGCCCGGCTGGCGACAGCGTGAAGATCTGGGCGCCGTCGGCCGTCACGCCCACCGAATGCTCGAACTGTGCGCTCAGCGACTTGTCGCGGGTCACCGCGGTCCAGTCATCGGCCAGCACCTTGGTCTCGGGCCGGCCAAGATTGACCATCGGCTCGATGGTGAAGAACATCCCCTCCTCCAGCCGCGCCCCGGTGCCGGGCCGGCCGTAGTGCAGCACGTTCGGCGCCGCGTGAAACACCCGGCCAAGGCCGTGGCCGCAGAAGTCGCGCACCACGCTCATCCTTTGCGCCTCGACATAGGCCTGGATCGCATGGCCAATGTCGCCGAAGGTGGCGCCCGGGCGCACCGCCTCGATCCCCAGCATCAGCGCGTCATGGGTGACCTCGATCAGCCGCGCCGCCTTGCGCGACAGGCCGCCCGCGACATACATCCGGCTGGTGTCGCCATACCAGCCATCGACGATCACCGTCACGTCGATGTTCAGGATATCGCCGTCCTTCAGCAGCTTCGGCCCCGGAATGCCGTGGCAGACGACATGGTTGACCGAGATGCAGGAGGCATGCTGATAGCCGCGGTAGCCGATCGTCGCCGACCTTGCCCCGGCCGCCGCCACCCGCTCCTCGATGAAGGCGTCCAGCACCTCGGTCGTCACCCCGGGCTCGACCAGATCAGCCACCGCATCGAGGATTTCAGCCGCCAGTCGCCCGGCAGCATCCATCCCCGCGAAATCCGCGGCCTCGTGAATTCGGATCCCGTCCCTGGTCAGACGGCCGCGCGGATCGTCCACCGGGCTCTCCTTCTGTCGCATGACCGTCTAGATAATCAACTAATCCGCCCTTGGCCAGAGCCGCGGGACCTTTCGCCGCGCCGCGCCGCGTCCTATAGCTGAAGCCTGAGATCGAGGGACAGACGCCATGCCCAACCCGACCGCCGCGATCCTGATCATCGGGGACGAGATCCTCTCGGGCCGCACCCGCGATGCCAACATGCATTACCTCGCGGGCGAGCTGATCCGGATCGGCATCGACCTGAAAGAGGCACGCTTCATCGCCGACGACCACGCCGCCATCGTCGCCACCGTGAACGACCTGCGCGCGCGCTACGGCCATGTCTTCACCTCGGGCGGCATCGGCCCGACCCATGACGACATAACCGCCGAGGCCATCGCCGCCGCCTTCGGCCTGCCGCTCGACGTGCGCGCCGACGCCCGCGCGCTGCTCGCCGCCCATTACGCCCGCAGCGGCACCGAGTTCAACGCCGCCCGCCTGCGCATGGCCCGCATCCCCGAGGGCGCGGTGCTGATCGACAACCCGGTGTCGATCGCGCCGGGCTTCAGCCTTGGCAATGTCCATGTCATGGCCGGGGTGCCGAACATCTTCCAGGCGATGGTCGCCTCGCTTCTGCCGCGGCTGACCGGCGGGCGGCCGCTGCTCAGCCAGAGCCTGCGGATCGACCGCGGCGAGGGGCTGATCGCGGCGCCGCTCGCCGCACTGGCGGCCGAGTTTCCCGATCTCGGCTTCGGCTCCTACCCCTTCGTGCAGAACGGCGCTTACGGGTCGAACATCGTCATCCGCGGCACCGACGCCGGGCGCATCGGGCAGGCGATGACCCGGCTCGCCGCGCTGTTTCCCGCCGGCGCATGAGCGATCCTTTCGCGGTGATCGAGGCGACCTGGCCCGCCGCGGCCCTGCACCGCGCCGGTCCCTGGCTGGTGCGCGAGGGCCGGGGCGGCGGCAAGCGGGTCTCGGCCGCGACCGCGGCCGGCGACTGGCAGGCGGCCGACATCGCCCTGGCCGAGGCCGCCCAGGCATCGCTGGGCCAGGACCTGCTGTTCATGCTGCGCCCCGACGACGCGGCCCTTGACGCCACGCTCGAGACGCAGGGCTACCGGATCGTCGATCCGGTGGTGATCCTTGCCGCGCCGCTGGCCGCCCTTGCCGGCGCGCCACCGCCGATGACGACCTTCCCGATCTGGCCGCCGCTGGCGATCATGCACGACATCTGGGCCGAGGGCGGCATCGGCGCCGGACGCCAGGCGGTGATGGCACGGGTCAGCGGGCCGAAAACCGCGATCCTCGGGCGGATCAACGACCGCGCCGCCGGCACCGCCTTTGTCGCCCTGCATGAGCAGACGGCGATGCTGCATGCGCTGCATGTCCTGCCCGGCCAGCGTCGGCAGGGAATCGCCGCCCACATGATGCGGGCCGCCGCCCTCTGGGCCCAAGATCAGGGAGCGCAGCGGTTTTCGGTCGTGGTCACCTCCGCCAACACGGCGGCGCTGGCGCTCTATGCTTCCCTCGGGATGACGATTGTGGGACACTACCACTACCGCATGAGATGAGCCCGGAAAGGCCGCGAGCAGTTGACGAAGCAAAGCCGCAATCCGACCGCGCTTGACCTGCCGATGGTCGAGCCGCTTCCTGCCGCGACGCAGAATTATTTCGATCTTTGCGCCGAAAAGCTGGGCCTGGTGCCCAATGTGCTGCGCGCCTATGCCTTCGACATCGCCAAGCTTGACGCCTTTGCCGGGCTTTACAACGACCTGATGCTGGCGCCAAGCGGGCTGACCAAGCTCGAGCGCGAGATGATCGCGGTCGCGGTCTCATCGCTCAACCGTTGCTGGTATTGCCAGGTCGCCCATGGCGCCGCGGTGCGCGAATTGTCGGGCAGCCCCGAACTCGGCGAGGCGCTGGTGATGAACTGGCGGGTGGCGCCGCTGGCCCCGCGCCAGCGCGCGATGCTGGAGTTTGCCGAAAAGCTGACCCTCGCCTCGGCGCGCGTTGAAGAGGCCGACCGCCAGGCGCTGCGCGATGCCGGCTTCACCGACCGCGATATCTGGGACATCGCCGCGGTCGCCGGCTTTTTCAACATGACCAACCGGGTCGCCTCGGCCACCGCGATGGAACCGAACCCCGACTATCACGGGGCGCACCGATGACCGCGCTGTCCCTGACCACGCTGCCCCGCCTTGCCGCCCTTCTGCTCGGCGCGACCGTCCTTGGCGCGATGCCGGGCACGGCGCCGGCCGCACCGACGCTGGCCTTGCCGGCCGAGGCGATCCGCACCACCGAGGCGGTCGCGGCGCCGGGCAGCTACGCGCTGCCGACCGGTCCCTGGGCCGATGGCAGGATCAGCACCAGACAGACCGAAGGCACCGTGACCAGCACCGCCTGGCGCATCGGCCGGCCCGGGATCACCACGCTGGGCCTGCTGGCGCCCTTGCGCGACCAGCTTGTCGGCGAAGGCTTTCGCATCCTTTTCGAATGCGACACCGAGGCCTGCGGCGGCTTCGATTTCCGCTATGACCTCGCGGTGCTGCCGGAACCCGAGATGCATGTCGATCTTGGCGATTTCCGCTTTCTCTCGGCCGAGCGGACCGGGCCGAAAGGCACCGACTACATCGGCCTTCTGGTCAGCCGCTCAAGCAGCAGCGGCTTTGTCCAGATGACCCGGGTCGGCGGCGCCGGGGATGCCCCGGTCGCCCTTGCATCGGTCGACCCCGACGCAAGTCTGCTGCTGGCGGCCCGCGCCGGCCCCGGGGCGACGCCGCCGCCGCTGCCCAAGGATGCGCTGTTTTCGCCGGATGCGACCACCTTCGCCGCCCGGCTCGAGTCGCAAGGCGTGGTGGCGCTGGACGATCTGGCCTTCGACAGCGGCGCGGGAACGCTGGAAGAGGGGACATTCGCCTCGCTCGACGCGCTGGCAGCCTATCTGGAATCCCATCCCGACCGCCGGATCGTTCTGGTCGGCCATACCGATGCCACCGGCGCGCTGGCCGCCAATGTCGCGCTGTCGCGCCGGCGGGCCGAGGCGGTAGCCGAGCGGCTGACCGGCGATTACGGTGTCGATCCGGCCCGGCTCAGCGCCGAGGGCGTCGGCTATCTCGGCCCGCGCGCCTCGAACCTGACCGATGCCGGGCGGCGGATGAACAGACGGGTCGAGGCAATGCTTGCCTCGACCCGCTGACCGCCAACCATAGCTTTTCGATCGTTACACGAATGTCCGGCGTTACCAGTTGTCGGGGCCCTTGTCGGCAAAGGCCACGGCGAGGAAATCGATGAAGGCGCGCACCTTCGGCTGGGTAAAGCGCCCCGGCGGATAGACCGCGTAGATGCCCAGCGTCTCGATCGGCAGTTCCGGGATCGCCTCTTCCACCAGGCCCTGCTTCAGCGCATCGGCGTAAAGGAAGGATGGCAGATAGGCGATGCCCAGCCCCGAGATCGCGGCATTCAACAGCGACTGGCCATCGTTCACCGTCAGCCAGCCGGCGGTGCGCACCTGGCGCTTCTCGCCCGAGGGCGCGGTGATCTTCCAGACATTGCCCGAGGCCTGGTTCGAGTAATGCAGAAGCTTGTGCTCGTTCAGGTCGTCGATCTTCTGCGGCCGGCCGTATTTCTGGAAATAGCCCGGCGCGCCGACCATGCGCTTGGCAGTCTCGGTCAGCTTGCGGGCACGCAGCGTGCTGTCCTCCAGCTCGCCGACCCGGATCGCCATGTCGAAGCCTTCCGAGATCAGCTCGACATAGCGGTTGTTCAGCACCATGTTCACCGTGATTTCGGGGTATTCGAGCAGGAAATCCCCCAGAATCGGCGACAGAAGGTTGACCCCGAAATCGGTCGCCACCGAGATCCGCAACAGCCCCGACGGCGCCGATTGCATCGAGGTCACCAGCGCATCGGCCTCTCCGGCATCATTGAGCACACGGCGGGCGCGATCGTAATAGGCCAGGCCGATTTCGGTGGGCGATACCCGGCGCGTCGTGCGGTTCAACAGCCGCGCCCCCAAGCGCGCCTCCAGAGCCGATACATGTTTCGAGACAGCCGATTTCGAAATCCCCATCTTCTTCGCCGCGTCGGTAAATCCCCCCTGATCTACAACCGTGGCGAAGGCCTCCATCTCCGTAAGTCGATCCATTGTGCACCCGTCAAAAACATTGCCCGCCGTGGACCGGTATCGGCGCCAATTCGGGCAAGAATGCGGAGCGGCCCCGTCAACTCTGGGGTATTGTCGCGAACCTATGGTGGCAAAAATCCGCCGATGGTGTCGAAAGCCGCAACAACCCGCGATCAGAGCCTTGCCGCCAGCCTTGTGCCCTGGTCGATCGCGCGTTTGGCGTCCAGCTCGCTCGCCAGATCGGCGCCGCCGATGACATGGGTCTCGACCCCGATTGCCGCCAAGGGCCCCAGCAGCCCGCGCTCGCTTTCCTGCCCGGCGCAGAGCACCACCGTATCCGCCGCGATCAGCCGCGGATCATGGCGGCCCTCGCCGCTGGTGACGTGAAGCCCTTGGGCGTCAATGGCTTCGTAGTTGACGCCGCCGATCATCGCGACCCCTTTTGCGGCCAGCGCGGCGCGGTGAATCCAGCCCGTCGTCTTGCCAAGGCCGCGACCCGGCTTCTCGGCCTTGCGCTGCAACAGCGTCACCGCGCGCGCCGCCGGCGCCGGCCTTGGCGCGACGATGCCGCCGCGCGCCAGTGCCGGATCGGCAATCCCCCATTCGGCGCGCCAGTCCGCAGGGTTCAGGGTCGGGCTTGGCCCGGCCTGCACCAGGTATTCCGCCACATCGAAACCGATGCCGCCAGCGCCGACGATCGCCACCCGCGCGCCGACCGGCGCACCGGCCAGAACCTCGGCATAGCTCAGCACCCGCGCATCGCCGCGCACCGGGATCCCCGGATCGCGCGGCCTGACCCCGGTCGCCAGGATTACCGCATCGAAGCCGCGCAGATCGCCCGCCACCGCCCCGGACCCGAGCATCAAGGTGATCCGGCTCTTGCCCAGCATCGTCTCGAACCAGGCGACCAGCCCGTGGAATTCTTCCTTGCCCGGCACCTGCCGCGCCAGGTTCAACTGCCCGCCGATCCCGGCCGCCCGCTCGTAAAGCGTGACATGGTGGCCGCGCCCATCCAGCGCCAGCGCCGCCGACAGACCCGCCGGCCCGGCCCCGACCACCGCGATCCGCCTCGGTGCCGCCGCCGGCGCCAGCACCAGTTCGGTCTCGTGGCAGGCGCGCGGATTGACCAGACAGCTTGAAATCCGGCCGGCGAAGGTGTGATCCAGACAGGCCTGGTTGCAGGCGATGCAGGGCGCGATCTCGGCCCCCCGCCCGGCCGCCGCCTTGGCGACGAACTCGGCATCGGCCAGCAAGGGCCGCGCCATCGACACCATGTCGGCACATCCCTCGGCCAGCACCGCCTCGGCGACCTCGGGCGTATTGATCCGGTTCGAGGTGATGACCGGCACCCCGACCAGCCCCATCAGCTTCTTCGTCACCCAGGCAAACCCCGCGCGCGGCACAGAGGTGGCGATGGTCGGCACCCGCGCCTCGTGCCAGCCGATCCCGGTATTCAGGATCGACGCACCGGCCGCCTCGACCGCCCTGGCAAGCGCCACGACCTCGTCCCAGCTCTGCCCCTCCGGCACCAGATCGAGAAGCGATATGCGGTAGATCAGGATGAAATCCGGCCCCACCGCCGCCCGCACCCGGGCCACCACCTCGATCGGCAGCCGCATCCGGTTCTCAAGGCTGCCACCCCACGCATCCTCGCGCTTGTTGGTATGACTGACCAGGAACTGGTTGAGGAAATAGCCCTCCGATCCCATCACCTCGACCCCGTCATAGCCGGCCTCGCGCGCCCGCGCCGCCGCCATGGCGATATCACCGATCTGCTTCTCGATCCCGGCCTCGTCCAGTTCGCGCGGCGCGAAAGGCGAGATCGGCGAGCGGATCGCCGAGGGGGCGACACAGTCCGGCCCGTAGGCATAGCGCCCGGCATGCAGGATCTGCATCGCGATCCTCCCGCCCGCGTCCTGCACCCGCCCGGTCACCAGCCGGTGGTTGGCAATGTCGGCGGCCCCGAACAACCCCGCCGCCCCGGGGAAAACCCCGCCCTCGCGATTGGGCGCCATCCCCCCCGTCACCATCAGCCCGACCCCGCCGCGCGCCCGCGCGGCGTAGAATTCCGCAACCCGGTTCCAGTCCCTGGTCTCCTCCAGGTTGGTGTGCATCGAGCCCATCAGCACCCGGTTCGGCAAGGTCACATGACCAAGATCAAGCGGCGCCAGCAGATGCGGATAGGGTGACATGACGGCTCCTTCGGTTGGCTGGCCGACGATGCCGCAGAACCGCGCCCGGGTCACGCCCGACGCCGCGTCACCCTTGCATTTCTTCGTTGCGAAATACCCTCGGGGGGAACCCCGGGCCAACGGGCCGGGGTGGGGGGCGGAAGGCCCCCCTCTCGCCCTCAGCCGCCGCTCTCCAGGCAATGGCGCCGGAAGGCCCGCTTCAGCATGTCAAGTTCGGCGCGCAAAAGCTCGATCTCGGCGCGGATGTCATCCTCAAGCGCCACCCCGACAGCAATGGCGAAATGCCCGATCGTCGCCGCCGCGGCCTCGTCGCGGACCACGAAAGTCTGCACCCCGTCCGACAGAAGCGCCGGCGGCAGGGGCGCGCTGACCTGCCAGACCCCGGGGCTGACCGGCGTCACCGCGACCCCGTCCAGCGGCTCGCCCAGATGCAGAACCGCGATCGACGGCGCCCCGCCTTCGGCATCGCCGCGCAACTCGCCGGTCCAGCGGCCCTCGCGGACCGCCGCGCGTTCAAGGCTCACCCCGTCCATCGCTGCCTCACAGTTGCGCGCGCGGGCGGCGCGTGAAGGTCACGTCGCGCAGGACGATCTGGTTCATTTCCGGACCCTCGAAGATCAGGTCGACCCAGGCACGCTCGACCCGTTTCTCGTTCATCCGGGTATAGGCCAGATCGAACTCGACCGCGACCTCGGCCGCGCCCAGCGGCAGTTCGCGCACGATCTGCTCGGTATTGGGGCCGTGGCGGATGTTCAGCCGGGCGAAGATCTCCAGCGGCTTTTCGGTCTCGACCACGCTGTCCATGCGGATCACATGGCGCAGTCCAAGCCCCTGCACCGCAGCCTCGGGCAGGTCGATCACCAGTGACAGGAACGAGCCGTCGAAGCGAAAGACATCGATGCGCAGGCCGAAGGGGGCAAGATCGCTGTCGCGTCGGTTGCGGATCTGGCGCAGCGTCAATTCGCTCTGCGCGCAGTCGTGAAACACCGTTGCCTGCGAGCCGAAGCCGGAACGGGTCTCGGCCGCCGCCAGCCCCGGCGGGCTGACCGGGCCGCGCCAGATCTCGGGCCGCCAGGCCCAGTCGCAATGCAGGGGCTTGCGCATCGCGTCGGCCCCGGCCAGCGGCAGCGCCAGACGCCCCTCTGCCTCGTGCAGCACGCGGTCGATCTCGCGGCGCATCTGCCTGAGCGGCGGGCGCAGCGCCTTCAGCGCGGCCGGATCGGCCGAAGCGGCCCGCGTGCCGAGCCGGGCCAGCCGCGCCGCCGCGCGCCGCATCACCAGCCGGTCGAGCAGCGTGTCGATCCTGGAATTCACCGTCCGGGCCTCGTGATCATGCTCTGCCCTCTGCGGTCACAGCCATTGCCGCGCACAGGGAAACAGCAAGATCTTATCGTTTCGTTTCCGCTCCGACGCAAGGGTCGTGGCGGCTCAGGGTGCCGCCGTCCGGTTCGCGGCCCGGACCGCGGCGACGAAGGCCTCGAGCACCCGGCGCTTTTCCGCAGCCGGAAGCGGCCGGTCGCGCAGCCCCTGGGCCGACAGCGTCACGATCTGGCCGCGCAGGGCCAGGATCGCGCGCCAGTAGTCGGCCTCGACCGGCTGGCCGGCGCTGGCTGAAGTGTCGCGCACGCCGAGGTAAAGCACCTCGCCGCGTGACAGGACCTCGGCCAGGCTGACCGTGCCGGCGCGGCCCGACCGGCTCATCGCGGCGCGCCCCGGCACGGTGCGCAGGAAACGCGCCATGGCCGGAAAGCTGGCCGAGAAGGGCGCACCCTCGGGCGCGCCCGGTCGCACCGTCGCGGTCAGCACCGCCGGTCTGGCCGGGGTGCCGGGCTGCGCCACGCCGGTCAGCGCCGCACAGGTGCCGAGCAGGACAAAGCCGCCCTCGGCCCCGTCGCGGCTGGCGCCGCGGTCGATGCAGTATCCGGCCGGACCGGCGATTGTCACCGCCGCCGCCGGTCCGGCGCCGGCGGTCACGGTGATCGCCCGTGCCGCCTCGCCGCCCGGCACACCGGCAAGACAGCCCGCCAGCACCATCAGCGCCGACAGCGCCAGGGCGACCCTGCCCTTACTGGTCCATGTAGACATGGGTTTCGGCACTGGCGCCGGGATGGGTGACCGCGCCCTGCCGCGCCCCCCCGACCAGACGGGCATATTTCCACAAGGCTCCGGAGGCATAATCGGTCGGGCGCGGCCCCGTCCACTCGGCCTTGCGCGCGGCAAGTTCGGCGTCGTCCAGCGCCACCGAAAGCGTCCCGGCGATCGCGTCGAGCGTGATCATGTCGCCGTCGCGCAGAAGGGCGATCGGCCCGCCATGCGCGGCCTCGGGGCCGACATGGCCGACGCAGAAGCCGCGCGTCGCGCCGGAAAAGCGCCCGTCGGTGATCAGCGCCACCTTCTTGCCCATGCCCTGCCCGGACAGTGCGGCAGTGGTCGCCAGCATCTCGCGCATGCCCGGGCCGCCCGCCGGGCCCTCGTTGCGGATGACGATGACCTCGCCTTCCCGGTAGGCGCGCGCCTTGACCGCCTCGAAGGCGTCCTCCTCGCATTCGAAGACGCGGGCGGGGCCGGTGAAGACCTGTTCCTCGGGTGTCATGCCGGCGACCTTCACGATCGCGCCGTCGGGCGCAAGGTTGCCCTTGAGGCCCACCACCCCGCCGGTGGCGGTGATCGGCGTCGCGACCGGAAAGATCACCCTTCCGTCGGCCTCGCGGGTGATCCGGTCCAGTTCCTCGCCCATGCTGCGGCCCGAGGCGGTGAGGCAATCCTCGTGGATCAGGCCGGCCTTTCTGAGCTCCTTCAGCACCACCGGCACGCCGCCGGCCTCGTAAAGGTCCTTGGCGACGAAACTGCCGCCCGGCTTCAGGTCGACGAAATAGGGCGTGTCGCGGAAGATGTCGCAAACGTCGAAGAGGTCGAAGGCGATCCCGGCCTCATGCGCGATGGCCGGCAGGTGAAGGCCGGCATTGGTCGAGCCGCCGGTGCAGGCCACCACCCGGGCGGCGTTTTCCAGCGCCTTGCGCGTCACCACGTCGCGGGCGCGGATGTTGCGCTCGATCAGCGTCATCACCGCCTCGCCCGAGGCCATGCCGTATTCGTCGCGGCTCTCATAGGGCGCCGGCGCGCCGGAGGAGTTCAGCAGCGCCAGCCCGATCGCCTCGCTCACACAAGCCATGGTATTGGCGGTGAACTGGCCGCCGCAGGCCCCGGCCGAGGGGCAGGCGACCCGCTCCAGCACCGCCAGTTCGGCATCCGAATAATTGCCGGCCTGATGCTTGCCGACCGCCTCGAACACGTCCTGAACCGTCACGTCCTGGCCGTTGAGCCGGCCGGGAAGGATCGAGCCGCCGTAGATGAAGACACTTGGCACGTTGAGCCGCACCATCGCCATCATCATCCCCGGCAGCGACTTGTCGCAGCCGGCAAGGCCGACGAGCGCGTCATAGCAGTGCCCGCGCATGGTCAGTTCGACCGTATCGGCGATCGCGTCGCGCGAGGCGAGCGAGGACCGCATCCCCTCGTGCCCCATGGCGATGCCGTCGGTGACGGTGATCGTGGTGAACTCGCGCGGGGTGCCGCCGCCGACCTTCACGCCTTGCTTGACCGCCTGGGCCTGGCGGTTGAGCGCGATGTTGCAGGGTGCCGCCTCGTTCCAGCAGGTGGCGACGCCGACCCAGGGCTGGTGGATCTCTTCCTCGGAGATCCCCATCGCGTAGAAATAGGACCGGTGCGGCGCCCGCGCCGGGCCCTCGGTGACATGGCGGCTGGGCAGTGTCGACTTGTCGAACTGGCGGTTCTTCATGGGCTGGCCTCCCGTAGCCGGATGGGGTTTCGCAACCGCAATAGACAAGCGCGCCGGGCCGGGCAAGAGGGTCGGCCAAGGCCGGGGGCGCCGCCCCCGGACCCCCGAGGTATTTCGGCCAAGATGAAGGGTCAGGCGCGGTCGTGGAACGGATCGGTGGTGACCTGGCGGCCCCTGAGGCAGGCGTCGGCGCAGATCCGCAGGGGGGCGGTGTCGGCGTCGATGGCGCGGGTCGCGATGATCTGCGCGAAGCGGCGGTAGAGGGCGGGGTATTCGCCGTCCGTGGGCGTCACCGGCACCGCGGCGCCGTCGAGCGTCATCGCCGCGCCACCCTGGCCGAGGACCAGCCGGCGGCCTTCGGTCTCGATCAGGATGTCCCAGGTCTGCGGGCCCTGTTGGCGCCAGTCGAAATCGGCGCTGACCGGCACGCTGCCGCGCGCGGTCATGTCGAGGGTGACGCCGATCGGGGTGGCGGCATTGGCCGGCACCTCGAGGCGGGCGGCGTCGACATGGATCGGGCCGGGCAGGATCTCGGTGAGCACCGAGAGCGCGTTGATGCCGGGATCGAAGACGCCGAAGCCGCCGGGCTGCCAGATCCAGTCCTGGCCGGGATGCCAGCGGCGCACGTCCTCGCGCCAGGTGATGGCGACCCGGTCGATCCGGCGCCCGGCAAGCCAGTCGCGCGCCGGGGCGACGGCGGCGGCATGGCGCGAGTGCCAGGTGGCGAAGAGCGCGGTTCCGGCGGCGCGGGCGGCACTGATGATCGTCTCGATCTCGCCGAGTGTCGCGGCGGGGGGTTTTTCGATCATCAGGTCGCGGCCGGCGGCGATCGCCTTCAGCGCCATCGCGGTGCGCACCGCCGGGGGCGTGCAGAGCGACACCGCCCCGGCTGGCCCCTCGGCGAGGAAACGGTCGAAATCGGTGAAGTTGGCCACCCCTGGCACGGTTTCGTTGCGCGAGACTGCGGCGACGAGGCGGAAGTCGCGGCTGGCGGCGATCGCCGGCAGGTGCTGGTCGCGGGCGATCTTGCCGATGCCGACCAGGGTGATCGGGGTGACGGGGGGCGGGGTGACGGGGGGCGGCACGGTCATCTCAGTGGCTTTCGCGGGCCACGGCATGGCCGCGGCAGCCCTTCAGGAAATCGAGGTCGGCGCCGGTGTCGGCGCCCTCGACATGGTCGTGGTAAAGCTGCGCGTAACCGCCGGCGGGCGGTTCCGCCGCCGGGGTCCAGGCTGCCAGCCGGGCGGCAAGCTCTGCCTCGGTTATGTCGAGATGCAGGCGCCGCGCCGCCACGTCAAGCGCGATAATGTCGCCGTCGCGGACCACCGCCAGCGGGCCGCCGCGCGCCGCCTCGGGGCTGGCGTGCAGGACCACCGTGCCATAGGCGGTGCCCGACATCCGCGCATCCGAGATCCGCACCATGTCGGTGATGCCCTTCCTGAGCACCTTGGGCGGCAGGCCCATGTTGCCGACCTCGGCCATGCCGGGATAGCCGCGCGGCCCGCAATTCTTCAGGACCATCACGCAGGTCTCGTCGATATCGAGGCCCTCGTCCTCGATCCGCGCCTTGTAGTCGTCGATATCCTGAAAGACCACGGCGCGGCCGCGGTGCTGCATCAGATGCGGGCTGGCGGCGGAGGGTTTCAGGACAGCCCCTCCGGGGGCGAGATTGCCGCGCAGCACGACGATGCCGCCCGACTGCGTCAGGGCCTTGTCGGCCGGCAGGATGACGTCCTCGTTGTGGTTCTGCACGTCCCTGACCTCGTCCCAGATCGGCCCGCCGCTGACTGTCAGCGCGTCGCGTTCCAGAAGCCCGGCCTCGCCCAGACGCCGGATCACCACCGGCAGGCCGCCGGCGTAGAAGAACTCCTCCATCAGGTATTTGCCCGAGGGCATCAGGTTGACGATGGTCGGCACGTCGCGGCCCCACGCGTCCCAGTCGTCGAGCGTCAGGGGCAGGCCGACCCGCCCGGCGATCGCCAGAAGGTGGATCACCGCATTGGTCGATCCGCCGATCGCGGCATTGGTGCGGACCGCGTTGCGGAAGGCCGCGCGGGTCAGGATATGCGAGGGGCGCAGGTCGTCCTTGACCATCTGCACGATCCGCCGCCCGGTCAGATGCGCCATCACCCGGCGCCGGCTGTCGACCGCCGGGATCGCGGCATTGCCCGACAGCGTCATGCCCAGCGCCTCGACCATCGAGGCCATGGTGCTGGCGGTGCCCATGGTGTTGCACGATCCGGGGCTGCGCGACATGCTGGCCTCGGCCTCGACGAATTCCGCGGCGGTCATCTCGCCGGCCTTCACCGCCTCGGAGAACTTCCACAGATGGGTGCCCGAGCCGACCCTTTCGCCGCGAAAGTAGCCGTTCAGCATCGGCCCGCCGGACACCATGATGGTCGGCAGGTCGCAGCTTGCCGCCCCCATCAGGAGGCTGGGCGTGGTCTTGTCGCAGCCGACCAGGCAGACGACGCCGTCCATCTGCTGGCCGCGGATGGTTTCCTCGACCGCCATCGCGGCGAGGTTGCGAAACATCATCGCGGTCGGGCGGAAGCCGGATTCCGAAACCGAGAAGACCGGCACGTCGACCGGCAGGCCGCCGGCCTCGTAGACGCCGTGCTTCACCCTTTGCGCCAGATCGTTGAGATGGGCGTTACAGGGGTTGAGTTCGGAGAAGGTGTTGAGGATGCCGATCACCGGGCGACCATCGAAAAGGTCGGCCGGCAGGCCCTGGTTCTTCATCCAGCTGCGGTGATAGATATTGTCCTTGCTGGTGCCGCCGAACCATTCCTGCGAGCGCAGACGGCGCGGCCATGCGGCGGGTTTGAACGCCATGGCTGTCTTTCCCTTTTGACGGATCCGGTCGGACCGGGGCGGCGGCTGCCGCGTCCCTAATGCGACTTGGACTTGTTGTAGACGTCGAAGATCACGGCGGCGAGCAGCACCAGCCCCTTGATCACCTGCTGATAGTCGATGCCGATGCCGAGGATCGACATGCCGTTGTTCATCACCCCCATGATGAAGGCGCCGACCACGGCGCCGACGATGGTGCCGACCCCGCCCGACATCGAGGCGCCGCCGATGAAGACCGCCGCGATCACGTCAAGCTCGAACCCGACGCCGGCCTTGGGGGTGGCGGTGTTGAGCCTTGCGGCAAAGATCAGCCCGGCAAGGGCGGCAAGAAAGCCCATGTTGGCGAAGGTCAGGAAGGTCAGCCTTTCGGTCTTGATGCCCGACAGTTTCGCCGCCTTCTCGTTGCCGCCGGTCGCATAGATGCGCCGGCCGATGGTGGTCGAATTGGTGATGAACATGTAGGCGACGATCAGGATGCCCATCGTCACCAGCACGTTGGGCACGCCGCGGAAGGTCGCCAGCAGCCACGAGATGTAGAGCATCGCCAGCGCGATCACCGCGTTCTTGCCGATGAAGAAGGCGAAGGGCTCGTCGGCCATGCCGTAGGCCGCCGCCCGCGCCCGCGCCCGCGCCGCCGACCACAGGATCACCGCGACGATGACCACCCCGGCCAGCATGGTCAGCGCATTGAGCCGCTCCAGGCCCAGCGCCGGGGCGACGAAGGGCAGCGCATCGGGGACAAAGCCGGTCGACAGCGACTGGAACCCCTTGGAGAAGGGGCCGACCGACTTGCCGTTCAAAAGCCACAGCGTCGCGCCGCGAAAGACCAGCATCCCGGCCAGGGTGACGATGAACGACGGGATCCGCCAATAGGCGATCCAGTAGCCCTGCGCCGCGCCGATCATCGCGCCGACCGCCAGGGTCAGGATGATCGTCAAAAGCGGGTGGATGTGGTAATCGACCATCATCACCGCCGCCAGCGCGCCGATGAAGCCGGCGACCGAGCCGACCGACAGGTCGATATGGCCGCAGACGATGACCAGCAGCATCCCCAGCGCCATGATGATGATATAGCTGTTCTGCAAGAAGAGGTTGGTCAGGTTGACCGGCTTCATCAGCGTGCCGTCGGTCATGATCTGGAAGAAGATCATGATCGCCAGCAACGCCAGCAACATGCCATACTGGCGCATGTTGTTCTTCAGATAGGCACCGACGCCGCCGCTGGCGCCCTGCCCGGTCCCGGTTTGCGGCGTTGCCGACATCTCAGACTTCTCCCCCAACTCTCAGCTCACGGCCGTCCGCCGCCATGATCGCCTCCATGATGCGTTCCTGGCTGGCCTCGTCGCGGGTCAGTTCGCCGACGAAGGCGCCGCGGTTCATCACATAGATGCGGTCGCACATGCCTAGAAGCTCGGGCATCTCCGAACTGATCATGATCACGCCCCTGCCCTGATCGGCAAGCTGGTTGATGATCGAATAGATCTCGAACTTGGCGCCGACATCGATGCCGCGCGTCGGCTCGTCGAGGATCAGCACCTCGGGGTCGGCGAAAAGCCATTTCGCCAGCACCACCTTCTGCTGGTTGCCGCCCGACAGGTTGACCACCTTCTGGAACACGCTCGGGGTGCGGGTGTTCAGCGCGCTGCGGTAATCCTCGGCCACCTTGCGCTCGCGGTTGGCGTCGATCACGCCGCGGGTCGCCACCGCCCCGAGGTTGGCCAGCGAGGTGTTGCGCAGGATCGTCTCGTCCAGCACCAGGCCCAGCGCCTTGCGGTCCTCGGTGACATAGGCAAGCCCGGCGGCGATCGCGTCCGAGACGGTGTTCAGCGCCACCGCCCGGCCCTTCAGCGTCACCTTGCCGCTGATCTTCTGGCCCCAGCTGCGCCCGAACAGGCTCATCGCGAATTCGGTGCGTCCCGCACCCATCAGCCCGGCGATGCCGACCACCTCGCCCTTGCGCACCGTCAGGTCGCAGCCGCGGATCACCTGGCGGTCGGCATGCTGGGGGTGATGCACGGTCCAGCCCTCGACCTGCATCAGCACCTCGCCGATCTTCGGGGTCCGGTCGGGATAGCGGTGCGCCATGTCGCGGCCGACCATGTCGCGGATGATCCGCGCCTCGGTGATCGCGTCGCGCTCGATATCGGACACGGTGGCGCCGTCGCGCAGCACCGTCAGCCGGTCGGCAACGCGGGCGATCTCGTTCAGCTTGTGGCTGATCAGGATCGAGGTGATGCCCTGGGCGCGAAATTCCATCAGCAGGTCCAGCAGCTTCTGGCTGTCGTTTTCCTGCAAGGCGGCGGTCGGCTCGTCGAGGATCAGAAGCTTGACCCGCTTCGACAATGCCTTGGCGATCTCGACCAGTTGCTGCTTGCCGACGCCGAGGCTGTCGATCAGGGTCTGCGGGCTTTCCTTCAGTCCGACCTTGGCCAGCAATGCCTCGGTCCGCTTGTAGGTCTCGGGCCAGTCGATCACGCCCCGGCGGGTGATCTCGTTGCCGAGGTAGATGTTCTCGGCGATCGACAGCAAGGGCACCAGCGCCAGTTCCTGGTGGATGATGATGATGCCTTCGGCCTCGCTGTCGTGGATGCCGGAAAAGCGCGCGGGCCGGCCCTCGTAGAGGATCTCGCCCTCGTAGCTGCCATGCGGGTAGACCCCCGACAGCACCTTCATCAGCGTCGACTTGCCGGCGCCGTTCTCGCCGACCAGCGCATGGATCTCGCCGGCCATCACCGTCAGGTTCACGTTGTCAAGCGCCCTGACCCCGGGAAAGGTCTTGGTGATGCCCTGCATCTGAAGGATCGGGACCATGGGGCGCGTCCGTCTTGCCAGCGGTGGGACGAAAGGTGGCGACGGACCCCGCCGCCGGTGCGGGCGGCGGGGTCCGGTCCGGCGCGGCGCCGGATCAGTTCAGGTCTTCGGCCTTGTGATAGCCCGAGTCGATCACGATCGCCTGGTAGTTCGAGGCATCGACCGAGACCGGCTCCAGCAGGTAGGACGGCACCACCTTGACGCCATTGTCATAGGTCTTGGTGTCGTTGATCTCGGGCGTGCCGCCGGCCAGAAGCGCGTCGACCATGCCGACCGTCACCCGCGCCAGTTCGCGGGTATCCTTGAAGACGGTCGAATACTGCTCGCCGGCGATGATCGACTTGATCGACTGCAACTCGGCGTCCTGGCCCGAGACGATCGGCATCGGCAGGTCGCCCGAGCCATAGCCGACACCCTTCAGCGACGACAGGATGCCGATCGACAGCCCGTCATAGGGGCTGAGCGCGCCCTGCAGGGTCTTGTCGGTGTAGTTGGCCGACAGAAGATTATCCATCCGCGCCTGTGCCACAGCGCCGTCCCAGCGCAGCGTGCCGACCTGGTCCATGCCCATCTGGCCCGAGACGATGGCGATGTCGCCGGCGTCGATCATCGGTTGCAGCACGCTCATCGCGCCGTCGTAGAAGAAGAAGGCGTTGTTGTCGTCGGGCGAGCCGCCGAAAAGTTCCACATTCCACGGCTTCACGTCGGGAAAGCGCGCCTTCATCCCCGCCACCAGGCTGGACGCCTGCTGCACGCCCACCTTGAAGTTGTCGAAGGTGGCGTAATAGTCGACATTGCCACTGTCGCGGATCAGCCGGTCATAGGCGATCACCTTGATATCCGAGGCGGCGGCGTTTTCCAGCGCGTTCGACAGCGTGGTGCCGTCGATCGCGGCGATGACCAGAACATCGACACCCTTGGTGATCATGTTCTCGATCTGGGCAAGCTGGTTCGGGATGTCATCCTCGGCATATTGCAGATCGGCGGCATAACCGGCCTCGGTAAAGAGCTTGACCATTGAATCGCCATCGGAAATCCAGCGCGCCGAGGATTTCGTCGGCATGGCGATGCCGACCGTGCCCTTGTCCTGCGCCGCTGCCGGGGCGGCCAGCGCCGCCGCGCCGATGGCCAGGGTCGCCAGAACTGACGTGAGTTTCTTCATCGTGATCCTCCCTGCCGCCGGTGCTGCGCGCGGTGCTGCGCGCCCGCCTGCCGGGGCTTGTTTTCTGTCGCGGGCCGCATCGGGCCGCTGACTACACTAGACATGTCACGTCATACCGCGCAAATTACAAATGACGCATCAGCTATTGCATTCACGGTATGTCCATGCCGAAACCGGTCGCCGCCCGGCTGTCCCTCAAACACCTGCGCCTGATCGCCGCCATCGCCGAGCACCGCCAGCTTTCGGTCGCCGCCTCGGTGCTGTCGATCACCCAGCCCGCCGCCTCGCGCAGCCTTGCCGAGGTCGAGGCGATGGTCGGCGCGGCGCTGTTCGAGCGTCACCCGCGCGGGATGCGCGCGACGCTGCCCGGCGAGGGGCTGGCGCGGCGGGCGCGGCTGATCCTCGACGAGGTCGGACGCGCCGCCGAAGAGGTCGGCCAGTTGCGTCAGGGTCGCGGTGGCGTGGTCCGGATCGGCACCGTCACCGGCGCCGCGGTCGGCTATGTCGTGCCGGCGATCCGCCAGCTGATGGCGACCGCGCCGGGGGTCGAGATCCATGTCGAGGTCGCGACCAGCGACGAACTGGCCGCCGGTCTGTCGGCGATGCGGCTCGACATCATGCTTGGGCGGATCCCGGCGGCGGCGCGGCCGGGCGATTTCGCGGTGCAGCGCGCCGGCGGTGAAAGGGTGCGGCTGATCGCCGGGGCCGGCCACCGGCTGGCCGGGCAGGCGCGCGTCGCTCTGGCCGATCTGGCCGGTGACGCCTGGATCATGCAGGGGCCGGGCGCGCCGATCCGCCGCGCGGTCGAGGACGGCTTTCTCGATCAGGGGCTGGCGCCGCCGGCCCGGGTGATCAACAGCGCCTCGTTGCTGGTGACGCTGGCGATGCTGCGCGAGGACGACGTGGTGACCCCGGTCAGCCAGGAGGTCGCCGGCCTTCTGACCGGCGCGCAGGGCAATCTGGTCATCCTGCCCTTCGGCCCCGAGATCACGGTTGCGCCCTATTCGCTGGTCACGCTGCGCAACCGGTCGCTGTCGCCGGCCGCGGCGCGTTGCCACGCGCTTTTGTCGCAGGCGCTGCGCGAGGGGCCTGCCAGAAGCTGATCCCGCCGGCCGCCGATCTCAGCCGATGATCTCGAAACGGTCGACATCGACCATGCCACGGTCGGTGATCTTCAGGTGCGGAATGACCGGCAGCGCCAGGAAGGCCAGTTGCAGGAACGGCTCTTCCAGCGTCACGCCAAGCGCGCGCGCCGCGGCGCGCAGCGCCACCAGACGTTCCTGCACCGTCTCGAAGGGATCAAGGCTCATCAACCCGGCGACCGGCAGCGCCAGTTCCGCCAGAACCTTGCCGCCGGCGGCGACGACGAAACCGCCCTCGATCTCGCCCAGCCGGTTGGCGGCCAGCGCGATGTCGCCGTAGTCGGCGCCGACCGCGACGATGTTGTGATGGTCATGGCAGACCGTCGCGGCGATCGCCCCGCGCTGCAGCCCGAAGCCGCGCACGAAGCCGGTGGCGATGTTGCCGTTCCTGCCGTGGCGTTCGACCACCGCGATGCGGATCAGGTCGCGCGCCGGATCGGGGCGCTTGTCGCCGTCTTCGGGGGCGATCACCTCGCTCAGGTGCTCGGTGATGATCTTGCCGGGCAGGATGCCGATCACCGGGGTCTCGGCGCGGTTGCCGCCGCAGCGGAAATCCCCCGCCCGCACCATGCGCGCCCGGACCGAGCGGCGGCCGACAGGCTCGGTCGTGCCGCGCGCGGCGAAGGCCTCGGCGTCGGCAAAGACGCCGCCGGCCAGCACCATCTGCGCCCGGCAGCTTTCCAGACTGTCGAGCACCACGATATCGGCGCGCTTGCCCGGTGCGATCAGCCCGCGATCCTTCAGCCCGAAGGCCTCGGCCGCCGACAGGCTGGCGGCGCGGTAAACCGCGAGCGGCGGCGCGCCGAGGCCGATCGCGGTGCGGATCATGTGGTCGATATGGCCATGTTCGGCGATGTCGAGCGGGTTGCGGTCATCGGTGCAGAACGCGATGTAGGGTGACAGGCGCTCGGTGATCAGCGGCGCCAGCGCGTGCAGATCCTTGCTGACCGAGCCTTCGCGGATCAGCACCCGCATCCCCTTGGCCAGCTTTTCGCGCGCCTCGGCCGCGGTCGTCGCCTCGTGCTCGGTGCGGATCCCGGCGGCGATGTAGCCGTTGAGGTCGCGCCCCGCGAGAAGCGGCGCATGGCCGTCGATGTGGCGGCAGCGAAACGCCTCGAGCTTGGCCAGCGCGCCCGGATCGCCGGCCAGGACGCCGGGGAAATTCATGAACTCGGCCAGGCCGATGACCCGGGGGTGATCCATCAGGGGCGCCAGATCGGCCGCCTCCAGCCGCGCGCCGGCGGTCTCCATATGGGTCGAGGGCACGCAGGACGACAGTTGCACCCGGATGTCCATCACCGTCTTGCCGGCGGCGTCGAGGAAATAGCCGATCCCCTCCAGCCCGCAGACATTGGCGATCTCGTGCGGGTCGCAGATCGCGGTGGTGATGCCGCGCGGGGTGACGCAGCGGTCGAATTCGTAAGGCGTGACCAGACTGGATTCGATGTGCAGATGGGTGTCGATGAATCCCGGCACCAGGATGCGGCCGGCGCAGTCGATCTCGCGCACACCGGCATAGTCGGCATGGGTGCCGACGATGGTATCGCCGCAGATCGCGACATCCATCACCGCCAGGTCGCCGGTGACGAGGTCAAGCACCCGCCCGCCCTTCAGCACCAGATCGGCCGGCACGGCACCGCGCCCCTGAGAGATGATGTCGGCAAGATCGGGTCGGGTCATCGGGCGGCTCCTGTCCGGGGGGTGGCGCGGCGCTTTGACGCCACAAGACCCCAGCGGCGCGGCGCTGTCCAGAGCACCGGCCGGGACGGGATGCCTCAGCCGATGCCGGGCTGGCTGAGGAAATAGCGCGCGAGGATCGGCAGGGCCGCCGCGCCGATGGCGCGGGCATTGCGCCCGATCGAGGCCTCTTCGATCACCGGCGGATCGAT
>PHEC01000162.1 GCA_002841115.1 Alphaproteobacteria bacterium HGW-Alphaproteobacteria-6
GCGCAAACACGTTAGGAATGGCATGCTGTCACCGATCGATTTCGAAAAGCAGCAGAAACTGAAACTGCAAGGCGTCTAGCAAACTAGGGGCTATTCACCGTGGCGAGTTGACGAGGTCCCACCACCCCTGGAAGTACAGCAGCTCAACCGGGTGGTCCGCCACGCGAAGGCGCTCCGGGTAGTCGCCCGCACCGTGAATACGAACACCATAGTGCTCAACGCCTGCGTCGCGCAGCATCGCATGAACGGCGTTGGCGTAGCTGGTCGCCCGTGACCGCTCGACAAAATCCGAGGGCAAGGATCCTTCCCGCTTGCCGAACATGTCCGCTAAGGATTTGAAGCTCGCCTTCTGTTCGTCCCAGAGCGCTTCATAGGCACCAAGTTCCTGGAACGGCGACACCGCGCGATTGGAAAAGTCTTCGGCCTGAAGCTCAAGCTGCATTTCCTCCTCCTTTCCGCGCTGCTCATGTCTCGTTTTAACGTGAACAAATATAGAACATTTGATCTCGCCGCAAGATAAACGGCGAGTCGGCAACCGATTTTCTACCGTGGAGCAGACTGTTCACCGAAGACGGCAGCAGTGCAAGCAGGTCGTTCCGCTGGCCCTGCCGGGTGTCTTTTGCGGCATCGGCAAGGATCGCTCCTGCCTTGCTGCCTCACTGGGCTGCATAGGCTCCGTGGAGTATACCTTGAGGTCGTTCGTATATTCTCGTAGCAGGCTATCAGCCGTGTTGGTTGTGTTTTGCGCTGCGCCGGACCCTGCGGCCGCAAGGAGGGTAGGATGGACGTTTCACCGAATGTGATCAACGAGGAGATGCTGCGCGGTCTTCTGGCGGAGGGCTACGTGATCGAGGTCATCTGCACGGGGAGCGCCGAGAAGCGGACAAACACCTGGTACGGGCGCTGGGTCATCCGGGCCGTCCTGCCGGATGGCAGCTCGCCCAAGGCTCTGGTCACCAGCCGGACCCAGTTCAAGCAGCGCGAGATCAAGACGATCGTCGGACTGGTGAGTTTCCTTTCCGACATGGGCTGCAAAACGGCCTGCATTCCGCTCGAACAAGGGGCCACGCAACGTCATGTGGTGGCGGGACGGGGGAAGGCTTGAGCGTTCCGCCTGAAGGCGCATCGCTCTTTTTGGTTCGACCCTTCGGAGTTCATCTGAAGTCCATCCATGGGCGTTCTTATCGCATAAGGTAAATCAGCCATCGGATGCCAGCCCTGCGGCCCGATCTTACCGAAAGCGATAAGTTTCTTGCGTTCCGCTCACATTGCCTCTAGAAATTACCGTAAACGGTAAGGCATCTCCGGGGGGCGCAGGCCATGACATCTGAACCTGACGCGCAGCTTCTGACCGAGGTCGGGCAGCGGATCCGTGCGCGGCGCGTGGCGGAAGGGCTGACCCTTGACCAGCTCGCCCGCCTCAGCGGCATCAATGGGCCGGCGCTCTCGCTCATCGAGACCGGAAAGCGGGATGTCCGGCTGACGACCCTTGCCCGGATCGCCGCAGCCTTGCGCCTCCCGCTGGAGGCTCTGCTGGCGGCGGGGACGGGGGACCGGGAAGCGGGAAGCCCGATCGCCGGTGAGGGCTACGACCTGAAGGGCTTCCTGTGATGCGGCAGGTCCCGATCTGGTTCGACACGCTCCATGTGGCAGATATCGAGGTCGCCGCTGACGGGGCGCTGTCGCTGCGCTACAGCGAGCGCTGGCGTCTGGCCGACGGGGCCTTTCCGCTCTCGGTCACGATGCCCCTGCGCGCCGCGCCCTATCCCTCCGAGGTGATCGCACCCTGGCTCGCGAACCTTCTGCCGGAAGAGGAGCAGCTGCGCATCCTGACCCGCTCCCTGGGGATCGACCAGGCAGATGTGCTGGCCCTGCTGGAACAGATCGGCGGGGATACGGCGGGGGCCTTGTCCTTCGGCGCGCCCACGGATCGCGCCCGCTGGGCCTGGCGGCCGCTGACCGACCTTTATGGCCTAGACGACCCGGCCGAGGCGCTTGAGCGGCATTTCGAGGATCTCGGTCGACGCCCCTTTCTGGCGGGAGAAGAGGGGGTTCGCCAGTCGCTGGCAGGCGGACAGAAGAAATCCGCCCTCGCGGTGCTGGACCCGGAGGGCCATCCGGTCCTGCGTCTGCCGGAACCGGGCGACGTCCTCGCCGTGCCCCTGCATGGCGCCCCCTCGACCCTGATCGTGAAGCCCGACAATCCGAACCTGCCCGGCCTGACCGAGAACGAGGTCTGGTGCCTCAGGCTGGCCGCAGCGATCGGCATCCCGGCGGCCGAGGCGACGATCCTGCGTGCCACCGGCCGCTCTGCGATCGCCGTCCTGCGCTACGACCGCAGGCTGGGGCGACAGGGCCAGGTGCAGCGCCTTCATCAGGAGGATTTCGCGCAGGCGAACGGCCTGCCGCCGGGCCGGAAGTACGAACGCGGCACGCGGCCCGGGCTCGACCTCGCCAGCCTCTTGCGCACGGGGCGGCATGTCGGAGCGCGAGATGCCCTGGCTCTGCTCGACCAGGCGATCTTCAACATCCTCGTCGCCAATACCGACGCCCATGCCAAGAACTATTCCCTGATCCTGCCGATCGCCGGTCCGCCGCGTCTCGCCCCGCTCTACGATGTCTCCTCCGTGCTGGCCTGGCCCCATGTCGTGCAGGCCTATGCCCAGAACATCGCCGGCAAGAAACGCACATCCGAGGGGATCGCGGCCAGGCATTGGGCGGCCATCGCCGAGGACGTCGGCTTCCGCCCGAGGGATGTGCTCACCCGGGTCCAGGAACTGATCGACGGGATTGTCGCGAACCGCATCGGCGTGACGGAGGCGGTCGCGCGTCTGCCCGGCGCGACCGAAGGCTACACCGCACAGACGGCGGAGCTGGTGGAAGGCAATGCGTTGCGGATGGGCGGGCGTCTTTAGCGTCGGGCGTCCCAGGGTCAGCGGTTTCGGCTGACTGGGTGGGCGAGAATCCGTCTTGCGCAATGCGACAGCGAGAACCGCGGTCGGAAGGCAGGGGGTTGCGTTCCGCGGGAGGGGCGGGTGTCTTCCAGGTATTTATTTGAAATAATCACAGTCTCTTATCGGCCAGAGTGTATGTGTTGCATGAAGAATGGGGCGCAGGTCCATGGTCTGGACGCATCCCATCCGTCACAGCCGAACGCTCTTCTCCGAGAGGTTCTGCGGGCGCGGTTTTTTTTGGCCTTTCTCCCGTCGGGCAGCTGGAAGCCGTCACTCGGTCTTTGAATTCACGATCCGGTCTCCGTGCCGAAATTCGGTCATGACCGTCGAAAACCCTTCATGAGAAAGCACAATGTCGAAAACCGCCATACGGCATGCATCGCTCACAGGGAGATCAGGACATGTTCATGAACCAGCGAACCCAAGTTGTTTACAGCCTTCTGGCCGAGTATGTGCGCAGCCCCTCCCTGCGCCACATGCGGGAGGAGCGGTCCCTCGCCAAGCTCGCCCTCGAGATCGTCACGAAGCTCGATCGGGACAGTTCGGTCTGGAAGAAATGGGAAGGGCCGCGCGACAAGATCCTCGGCGCTGCAATCGAGTGCTGGATCCCGAAGGCGGACATGCTCGACTTCCTCAACAGCCTGCCTGGACCGCCCCTGACGATGACGGATCTCGAGCAGCGCATGAAATCGATGATCGAAGAGGAGTATCTCGGGGACCCCGAACCGAAGCTCGAGGCCGAGTGCCTCGCGATCTATCGGGCCGAAAAGGCGGCGGGCACGGAGATGCCTGCGATCATCGGGCGGCTGTCGGATTACACCAGCGCGCAATGGCAGCGGCTGCGCGATGAAAAGCGGGCGGAGGACGAGCGCCGTTCGGAAGAGGCGCGGCTTGAGCGGGAGCGGCGGCTCCTCTCCTATGCCGATTGTCCCTGGACCCAGATCAAGGGCTCGAAATTCGTCTATTGCCGGAAGAACGGTCGGGTCTTCCAGCTCAAGCCCAACAGCGACAAGAGCCTGACCCTCTACCGCGTGCAGGCGGTCGATGATGCTGCCGTCGGTGAGATGATAGGCCGCTACCGGTCGCGTGGGGATGCCAGCAAGGTGGTGGCCAAGGCCGCTTATGAACCGGAGCCATGGCGGTAAGGTTCCGGCTAACGGCAGTGCCGGGCCGTGACGAGGATCAGACTCGCGTCGTTTCCTTGCCATGAGGGGCGAGGGTGTTTGTGGGGGAAGGCCTTCCCCCTGGTCGGCACTTCGTTGCCGACACACCCCCTTCGAGCGGGGAGCGCCCCGCAACGCCCCCTCAGAGGGAGAGTGCAGACGGGATTTCCGTGACGGGTTGAGGGTCGGGGGAGAGGCCCCCGGCGCCCGTCGTGGAGATCACCCCGATGACCAGACAGGACCGCGCGCCCCGCGAAGGCGGCGCCCGCAGCAGCATCTATGACGACATCACCACCAGGATCATCGCGGAGCTGGAGGCGGGGCGGCTGCCCTGGGTCCAGCCGTGGGGCACGGCCTCGGCCAAGGCGCCGCTCGCCCTGCCGCGGAATGCGGCGACCCAGCGTCCGTATTCTGGGATCAACATCCTTATCCTCTGGGGTGCCGTGGTCCAGCAGGGCTACCCGCGACCTCATGCGCAGCGTCGAAGCGGACCTCGGCACAAAGCTCGACTGGGTCGCCGTCAACCACCACAACACGGGTCATCCCCATGTGCATGTCATCGTGCGCGGTTGCGATGATCGCGGCGAAACCCTCGTCATCAATGGCGACTACCTCGCCCATGGCATCCGGGAGCGGGCGAGCGCGCTTGCGACTCTGGAACTTGGCCCGGTCTCGGAACACGAGCAGAACCGCAAGCTTGTGGCCGAGGTCGACCAGGACCGGTTCACGCGGATCGATCGCGCGATGATCGCGGAGGCCGAGGACGGTCTGCTCGACCTGCGTCCCGAACCGCAGGAGGCGCGGCGGCAGTTTGACCGGACCCTCCGTCTGCGTCGCCTGGGTCGACTGCAGAAGATGGGCCTTGCCACGGAACAGGCACCGGGCGTCTGGGAGCTGAACCCGAGGCTGGAGCCGACGCTGCGCGCAATGGGGGAGCGCGGCGACATCATTCGCAGCATCCACCGCGCCCTGAAGGCCGATGGCCTGACCCGCGATCCCATGACCTTTGAGGTTCATGACGCTGCGCCCCAGGTGCCGATCACCGGGCGGGTCGTGGACAAGTTTCTGACCGACGAGATGGGCGAGAGCCTGACCCTTGTGGTGGATGGCATCGATGGCCGGATCCATCATGTCTCAGGGCTAGATGCCGACCGTCTTGAGGAGGCAAAGCTCGGCGGCATCGTCGAGGTCGGGCCTGCCGATGCCGCGACCCGACCTTCGGATCGTGCCATCGCCGCCATGGCCGAGGACGGGATCTATCGGCCGAGCCGCCATCTCGAACAGGCCCGGTTCGAAGGCCGGGTGCCGGGCGGCGATCACAAGGGCTTTGTCGACGCCCATCGTCAGGCGCGCATTCTCGTCAAAGCAGCGGAAGAGGCGGCCCAGTTCTGCCGTCGTCGGGCGTCGGTCACGCTCGATACCCTTGCCGATGAGACCAAGCCGCTTCAGTGCCACACGCGCCAGATCGACGCCTTCCACGCGAATCTCGAGCCCATGGACGGCAGCGGCATGGGTCAGGATCATCTTGATGACGCCGATGTCGATGCCGAGCGTCACGGGTCCTGCGCCCTGGTCTGCACGCTTGCGGCCAAACTCGATGAGCTTGTGACGATCGAGGTGCCCGATCTTCTCTTTGCCGAGGTCGCGCTTCAGTGTCGCGAGTGTCGCCGCCTTGCTGCGTCGGGGTGGTTTCCCTACGGCGCACATATCGGCTATATGAAGGTCAACCAGGTCACCGAAAGTGTGCAGGCGGGCCACGGACGATCGGTTGGGCGGCAGCCCCTGATCGACCAGGGTCTCGGCTTGGCGCGCCCATTTCTGGGCGTCGTCACGGCGCAGGAACGTCTCGCTCGCGTAGCGGCCCTTCCGTCTGACTTGGACCCGGTAAGCACCGGAGGGAAGCTTGGTGATCGAGGCCATTTTCGTGTGCGCTATGTGTGCAGTGAGTCGTCGAAACAGGGGATATTGGGGGCTATCAGGGCGTAGTCTGGCGTGGACACAAACTGTGCCAACGGATTGAAGATACAGGAAAAATGACAGAAAATCAATCACATAGACTAGCCGTGGCCCCCATGATGGACTGGACCGACCGTCACTGCCGGCACCTGCACCGGCTGATCAGCCGCCAGGCGCTTCTTTATACCGAGATGGTGACGGCGGCTGCGGTCATTCACGGGCCGCGCGACCGGCTTTTGGGCTTCGATGCGGCCGAGCAGCCGGTGGCGCTGCAACTCGGCGGGGAATGTCGGCTGCCCGTCCGACCGGGTGCAGTCGGGGTGTTTCGGCGCGGTCCTGATGGAGCGGCCCGGGCTTGTCGCCGATTGCGTCGCCGCGATGATCGCGGCCGCGCCGGTCGAGGTGACGGTGAAATGCCGGATCGGTGTCGACGACCAGCGCCCCGAGGAGGTGTTGCCGGCCTTTCTCGAGACCGTCTCGGCGGCGGGGGTGCGGCGCTTTTCCATCCATGCCCGCAAGGCCTGGCTTCAGGGGCTGAGCCCGAAGGAGAACCGCGATATCCCGCCGCTCGATCATGCGCTGGTCCTGGCGATGAAGCGGGCATTCCCGCATCTGCACCTGTCGGTCAACGGCGGTATCGCCACGCTTGATCAGGCGCGCGGCTTTCTGGCGGCCGGGCTGGACGGGGTGATGATCGGCCGGGCCGCCTATCACGATCCCTGGGGGGTTCTCGGCCGGGCCGATGCCGAGGTCTTCGGGGTGCCGGCGCCCTTTTCCCATCCCCGCGAGGTGGCGCTGGCGATGCTGCCCCATGTCGAGGCGCATCTTGCCGCCGGTGGCCGGCTGGCGCAGGTCACAAGGCACATGCTGGGGCTTTTTGCCGGGCGGCCGGGGGCGCGGGGCTGGCGGCGGCGGCTGTCCGAGGAGGCGCACCGCCCCGGCGCCGGTCCCGGCCTGATCGAGGCGGCGCTGGCCGAGGTCGGGCAGGAGGCGGCC
>PHEC01000163.1 GCA_002841115.1 Alphaproteobacteria bacterium HGW-Alphaproteobacteria-6
GGGGGGGGGGGGGGCGGCTGTCACGCGACGTCACGCTGGACCGGGCGGGCGGGCATCGCCGAAGATCGGCTTCATCGGCTTCATCGGCTTCATCGGTCAGGGAGGATATCGAGGATGAGGGTTATCACGATCGCGGCGGGGATCGCGCTGATCGCCGGGGCGGCGCTGGCGGCGGATCCGGTCGAGGGGCTGTGGCAGACCATGCCCGACGACAACGGCAGGTTCGGTCATGTCGCCATCGCCCCCTGCGGCGCGAAGCTCTGCGGCACGCTGGTGCGGTCCTTCGATGCCTCGGGGGCCGAGGTCGCCTCGGCCAATATCGGCAGGCAGATCGTCTGGGACATGGTGCCCGATGGCAACGGCAGCTATGGCGGCGGCAAGGTCTGGGCGCCGGACCGCGACAAGACCTATCGCGCGAAGATGCAGCTTTCCGGCGATGGCCTGGCGGTCTCGGGCTGTGTGCTTGGCGGGGTGATCTGTCGCGCCGCGGACTGGGCCCGGGTCAGGTAGGCGGGTCGGGCGGGCGGAACCGGCCGGCGGCCGGCCCGCTTCAGCCGTGGGTCAGGAAGACCGACATCTGGCGCAAGGTCTCGTGGACCCGGGGCGACAGGGTCTCGGCGCCCTGGGTGAGATCGTGCAGTTCGGTGAAATCCGCGCTGATCGCGGCGATCTCGGCATCGGTCAGTTCCCGGTCGGGCCGGGCAAAGCCGGCCATGCTGCGCGACCCGTCGCGGACATGGGCCATTACCACGCCATGGGCCAGCCCGTGTTCGGCGGCCAGGTCCAGCACCCCGGCGTCGTCCTGCGCGGCCAGCGTGCTCCACCGCGCCCAGCCGGTATTGGCAAAGCCCCAGCGCACCACCGGGTCGTTGAGCACCAGGCCAAGCCGCGAATAGGTGTCGAGCCAGTCCTTGGCATAGGATTGCAGAAGATAGCGCGGCGCGGTGAAGCGGACGTGAAGCGCGATCGCGAATCCGGCCGGGCTGGCGGCGTGAAGCCGGCCAAGTGCCGCCGATATGCGTTCCTGTGCATCCATCCGACTGCCCTGGACACTTGTCTTTTGCCGTCCCGGGTTTCATGGCATATCAGCAGGGGCGATACAACTCTGAGGCAGGGGACACGGCCGGTCCCGGCGCGGCACGAAGGCAGGACGGCGATGGCGGGCCCGGAGAAAGGACGCGAGTTTTCCAGCCTGGCACCGGCCGGCTACTACATCGCGCTGCATGTCGGCTTTGCCTTTCCGATGGCCGAGCACAACGCCCTGCCCGAGGCCTGGATCGAGCATTACACCCAGCAGGGGCTGATGGTCCATGATCCGGTGATGCGCTGGCTCTATGCCCATTCCGGTGCCTGCCGCTGGAGCGCCATGGGCTTGCCCGATCCGCGCGGGGTGATGGCGCTGGCCGAGGGGCACGGCCTGCGCTTCGGCGTGGCGATCGCCTGTGCGCCAAGCAGCGCCGCGGGCCAGCGCAGCTTTGCCTCCTTCGCGCGCGAGGACCGCGAGTTCACCGAGGACGAGATCGCGGTGCTCGCCGCCAAGTTGCAGCGCCTGCACGAGGCGACCGCCCCGCCGACCAACCTGACCCGCGCCGAGCTGGAGGCGCTCAGGATGGTGCGCGACGGCATGCTGCTGAAGGAGATCGCGGCGCGGCTTGGCGTCTCGGAGGGTGCGGTCAAGCAGCGGCTGCGCAACGCCAAGGCCAAGCTTGGCGCCAAGACCGGCAGCCAGGCGGTATCGGTGGCGGTGCGCTACGGCCTGATCTGAGCGTGACCGGCCGCCGCGACGCAGGGCGGCGCGAGGGCAGCGCGAGGGGGGCAAGCAGGGGGCCGATCCGCGTCCCGATGCCGGAAATGGCGGTCAAATTACATCCATTAGGCGAACTGGACACAGTCACTCGCCATTAAGGATTTATCAACCCTTCCGCTTGGTGGTCTACTTGCCCTGCCACATAGGAGGGGCAAACCATGAAGAACATCACCTTTGATCTTTCCGACCTGCATCGCCACGGCTCGGCCTTCTACGACTATCTCAGGTTGCGCAAGCACTTCTTCGTCGACACCCTGGGCTGGGACATTCCGCATAACGACGCGGTCGAGATGGACCAGTATGACAATCCGCTGGCGCATTACTCGCTGGTGCTGCGCGACGGGCAGGTGATCGGCGGGGCGCGGGCGATGCCCACGACCTCGCATTGGGGCGAGCATACCTACATGCTGCGCGACGCGGTGGCCGGCAGGTTGCCGAGCATTCCGCGCCGGGTGCTGGGCCAGGAGATCGACAGCCCGCGGGTCTGGGAATGCACCCGGCTGGTGATCACCGAAGATCTGCGCACCCATGTCGAGCGGGCGCGCTGCCTGTCGCTGATCGTCGAGGGGCTGGCCGAAACCGCGCAGCGCCACGGCGCAAGCGAGTTGGTGTCGCTGACCCGGCTGTCGCTGATGCGGGCGCTGCGCCAGCTGGGCTGGCCCTGCGACCGGATCGGCACGCCCTATGCCAGCCCCGAGGATGGCCACACCTATGCCGTCCTGTCGATGCCGGCGGCCCGCATGGTGCGGCCCGAAACGGTGGCGGCCGCCGTTGCCCCCGCCGCCGCCGCTCTGATCGGCAGCGGCCATCAGTTGCCGCTGGTCAGGCCCAGCGAATTCGCCGTGTTGAGGGGGCCGGTCAGCGCCGAGAGAACCTTCTGGAACTGCACATAGGGTGCTTCGGTGACATAGACGGTATCCTCGTCGCGGATCACGAAGTCGCGGGCGTGGAAGATGCCCTCGGGCGCGGTCAGGTTGAGGACATAGACCATGCGCTGCGGCCCGACCAGATCGCCGCGGCCAAGCACCGCATTGGCGATCTCGGCGCGCTCGTCGCGCAGGATGAAGACCCCGGTCGGATCGGCAAAGACCGTCGACAGCCCGCCGACCTGGGCGATCGCCTCCAGCGCCGAGATGGTCTGGCTCTCGAACGGCACCCGGTTCTGCGACCCGGTGGCGCCGAGGGCGGTGAAGGACCGGGTGTCCTTTTCGACCAGGATCACGTCGCCGGGGCGCAGCGCGATGTCCATCCTGGGGTTGGAGTAGAGATCCTTCAGCCAGACCTTGCCGTTCTGGGCGCCGCGGGTCACGGTGATCTGGGCGATCTCGGGTTCGATCGCGACGCCGCCGGCGCGCGCCAGCATCGCCGACAGGGTGCGGGTCGGACGCTCGATCGGGTAGACGCCCTGGCCGCCGACGCTGCCCATCACCGTCACCGTGGCGCCGTCGCCAGCCAGCCGGGTGACCGAGACCTGCGGGTCCGGGGTCTGGTCGGCGAGCTTTTCGGTGATGATCCGGCGCAGCGCCTCGGGGGTGTTGCCGGCGGCCTTGATCCGCCCGGCATAGGGCACGAAGATGAAGCCGGCGCCATCGACCTGCACCTCGCTCAGCGCGGTCGAGCTCAGCCCCTGATTGGCCAGAAGCCCGTCATCGACGTTCTCCCAGATCGTCAGGCCAAGGACATCGCCGGCGCGCACATCGTCCGATCCGACGATGCCGGCCGACTGGAACGACGACGAAAAGCCCAGGGCAGGGATCACCGAGGTTGCCCGCGTCACCGCGTCATCGACCGGAACCACGAAGGAACTGCCCTTGCGGTCGACCGAACCGGCGTAGATCTCGTCCTTGTTCGGGCCCGAGCGGGGCAGCGCGCAGGCAGAAAGCGCCGCCACAAGAGCGACAAGGGCCAGGGGGCTGGCCCGTCGGGATGCACGGATTTTCACGGCTCGCGGTCCTTCTGACGGGAAACTGCCTCAGCTTTTTTCCCGAACCTACCGAAATGCCGTGCAAAAAGCCAGCGCGACTATCGTTGCGCGGTCAACTGTTGCCGCGGTGCCGCCCGGCCCGCGATCAGCGCGTCATAGGGGTCCTCGGGCGCCAGCACCATGTCGACCACCTGGCGCAGCAGATATCGCCGCCCGCGCGCCGAATAAAAGCCGCCCGGCACCTGCGATGTCTCCAGCAGGAAGTGGCGATAAGCGCGGTAGGCGCGGGCATCGGGGCGGCGCGGGGCGGCGAAGAACTCGGCCAGCGTCTGGTCGGGGATGAACTCGGGCTTGGCATAGACCGCCCGGCCGAGCGCCATCAGCGGCAGGCCGCGCCACAGCACCTGCTGGCCGGCGGTGGAATTGACGGTGACCGCGCTGCGCGCCCCGTCGAGAAGCCGCGCCAGCTTGCCGCCGCGCAGGAAATGCACCCGCCCGGCAAGGCCAAGACGCCGCGCGGTCTGGCGGATGGTGGCTACGACGGCGGTGCGTTCGTCCTCCAGCGGATGGGCCTTGAAGACCAGGTGGTGATGCGCCGGCGCGCCGGCGGCGAAGGCCTCGAGGCAGGCGGTGATGAAATCGCCCATCGTGGCGAAATCGGAATGCGCGCGAAAGCTGGCGTCATGTTCAAGCTGCATCAGCACGAAATGATAGGGAAACCGCGCCAGCCGGATCCGCGCCGTCGCGATCATCCGCTGCAACCCGTGCCAGGGCATGAACAGGAGCCGGCGCAGGTGCAGCCGGAATTCCTGCACCACGCTCAGGCTGCGGTGCGGGCGAAAGCCGCGGTAGCGCCGGTTCAGCGCCATCACCAGGAAATGGTAAAGGGCGCCGTAGAAGACATGGGCGCGCATGTCGCCCCAGCGCGCCGGCGCCTCGGGCAGATCCATGTCGGACCGGCAAAGGGCGGCGCGCATCTCCTCGACGCTTGTCGTCATCAGCCGCGAATGGCCGTTCGAGCCGCCGCGCTCGTAGGTTGCCCAGTAGGGCCGCAGATAGCCTTCCTCGAAGACATGGACGGTGATCCCGGCGGCGGTGGCCTGGCGGATCGCCTCGGCATGTATGGGGCGGCTGTCGCCGTAAAGCACGAGGTCGGTGACGCGGTGGCGGGCGATCAGTCCGGCCAGCGCCGCCGGCCAGTCCTCGGGCGTGCCGGTGAAGGGGATGTAGCCCGCACCGCGCCAGAAGACCTGATCACCGCGGTTGAAGCCGACCCGGTGGACCATGGCACCCGAGGCCGCCAGCAGCGCCCCAAGCTGGGCGAAGAACGGCCCGTGCGGCCCCTGCAGCATCAGGAAGCTTCGCGGTCCGTCGCCTGGTCTGGTCATCTGGTTCACAAGGCACCCGGGATTGCCGCCGCCGCGCGGCCTGCCATCCTTTGCGCGCGATGGCGCCCCGCTGTCACGAAAATTTTGCAATCCTCGCCGATCGGCGCGGCGGAACCGTGGCGCGCGGCCCGGGCGGGGGCGATTGGGGACTTGCGAGGCGCCCGCCCGCCGGGCTAGAACCTGTCCGGCGCAGACAGAAGCGCCAGACAGGCTCCCGCCTCCTCGTTTGCCGCCTGTCCTTCGACAAAACCGGATTCCACTTTTGTCGGACATGCGCTAGGCAGAGGCAAAGCGAAAGGGCCCCTGATGTTCACCGGGATCATCACCGATGTCGGCCGGATCCTGACGGTCGAGCAGCGCGGCGACCTGCGCGCGCGGATCGCCACCGCCTATCCGCCGGCCGGAATCGCCATCGGTGCCTCGATCGCTTGCGACGGCTGCTGCCTGACCGTGGTGGCGACCGGGCAGGGTGATGACGGGGGTGCCGGCGTGGCGGGCTGGTTCGCCGTCGATGTCTCGGCCGAAAGCCTGGCGCGGACCAACCTCGGCGGCTGGGTGCCGGGGCGCGCGGTCAACCTTGAACGCGCGCTGAAGGTCGGTGACGAGCTCGGCGGCCATATCGTCGCCGGCCATGTCGACGGGCTGGCCGAGATCACCGCGATGCAGGACGAGGGCGCCAGCACCCGCTTCCGTTTTCGCGCGCCCGCCGCGCTGGCCGGCTTCATCGCGCCGAAGGGCTCGGTCGCGCTCAACGGCACCTCGCTGACGGTGAACGAGGTCGAGGGCCGCGATTTCGGCGTCAACATCATCCCCCATACCAGGGCGGTGACGACCTGGGGGCAGGCGCGGGTCGGCGATGCGGTCAACCTCGAGATCGACACGCTGGCACGCTATGTCGCGCGGCTGCGCGACTGGGGCGGGGCGTGAGGTGGGGCGGGGCGTGAACCGGAGCGGCGCATGAGCGGCGGCGGATCGGCCACCGGCGCCGGCATCGGCCACAACCTTGGCCCGACGCTGGAACCCGGCGCGTCCTGGCGCAGGCACTGCTGGCAGGCGGCGCGGGCCGCGCTTCTGCCGAGGCTGCCGGTCGAGGTGGTGCGCCTCAGGGTCCGCCGCGCCGCCGAGATCGGGCTCGATTACAAGACCTATGCCGGGGTGCGCGCGACCACCGGCCATGACATCGTCGCCTTTCTCTTCTCCACCAATGCGCTCAG
>PHEC01000164.1 GCA_002841115.1 Alphaproteobacteria bacterium HGW-Alphaproteobacteria-6
CGCCGCCTCGCCATACGCGGCCCCCTCAGGCGCGGCCCCCTCAGGCACGCCCCTTGTAGATATCGACCAGCTTGGCCAGCATCGCCAGCGCGTCCTCGCGCGGCCGCTGGAACGAATTGCGCCCGATGATCGAGCCGTTGCCGCCGCCGTCGCGGATCGCGCGCGCGTCGTCATAGACCGAATCGGCGCCCTTCTTCGCGCCGCCCGAAAAGACCACGATGCGGCGGCCGCCGAAGGCGGCCTTCATGCAATGGGCGACCCTTGCCGCCTGGGCGGCGATGTCGATCTTCTCGGCCTCATAGACCTTCTTCGCCTCGGCCAGCATCAGATGATCGGTGGACAGCTTGATCTTGATGACATGGGCACCAAGCAGGGCGGCGATCTGGGCGGCATAGGCGGCGACATCGATCGCGGTCTCGCCGTCCTTGCTGATCGCCTCGCCGCGCGGGTAGGACCAGATCACCGTCGGAATGCCGAAGGCGGCGGCCTCTTCGCGCATCGCCCGGATCTCCTCGAACATGTCAAGCGCCAGGTCCGAGCCGGGGTAGATGGTGAAGCCGATCGCAGCGCAGCCAAGGCGCAGCGCGTCGCCGACGCTGGCGGTCACCGCCTGGTTCTTGCCGGCGCTGTCCGACATCAGCGAATTGGCCGAGTTGCATTTCAGGATGGTCGGGATCTGGCCGGCGAAGGTATCGGCCCCTGCCTCCAGCATCCCCAGCGGCGCGGCATAGGCATTGAGCCCTGCGTCGATCGCCAGCTGGTAGTGGTAATGCGGGTCATAGGCGGACGGGTTGGCGGCGAAGCTGCGCGCCGGGCCATGCTCGAAGCCCTGATCGACCGGCAGGATGATCACCTTGCCGGTGCCACCGAGCTTGCCCTCCATCAGGATGCGGGCCAGGTTGCCCTTCACGCCGGGGTTCTCGCCTTCGTAACCGGCAAGGATCTTCTGAACTGTTCTGGTGGTGCGCATGGTCACTGTCCCTTGCAAGCCTGCTGCCTCAGCCGGGCTTACGAAAGGCCGCGGGGTCGCGCAATGGTGGTGGCGCTAACGGGCCGCACGAGCCGGGGCAAACCGGCTCATTTCAGAAACAATGCGCTGATGCGGGTCACCAGGGCGCGCGGCACAAGACGCGGTGCGAAGGCGAAGGTGCTGTTCATCAGCCCGGTGACGCGAATCCGCCGGCCGCGCTTCATCGCACCCCATCCCGCCTTCGCCACCGCCGCCGCCCCGGCCGGCGGCATCAGCCGGAAAAGCGCGATCCCCTCCATCTTCGCGTCGCGGGCGAAGTTGGTCGCCGTGGCGCCGGGGCAAAGGACGGTCACCGTCACCGGGCTGCCGCGCAACTCCTCGGCCACCGCCTCGGACAGCGACAGCACATAGGCCTTGGTGGCGTGATAGACCGCCATGTTCGGCCCCGGCATGAAGCCGGCGGTCGAGCCGACGTTGAGGATGCGCCCGCCGCCCTGCCGGGTCATATGCGACGCGGCGCGCTTGGTCAGGATGGTCAGCGCGGTGACATTGACCGCGACCGAGGCCATCTCGCGGCCGATGTCGTCGCCGGCGAAGGGGCCGTTATAGCCCAGCCCGGCATTGTTGACGACGATCTCGACATGACGCCTCAGCGCCAGCTTGCGCCACAGCGTCTCGACTTCGGCGGCATCCGCGAGGTCGGTGGGCCAGACCTCGACCGCGACCTTGTGGCGGTCGCGCAACTCGGCCGCCAGCGCCTCGAGCTTGGCCGCCTGGCGCGCGACCAGGATCAGGTCGCGCCCCTCGGCCGCCGCCAGCCGGGCAAACTCCACCCCCAGCCCCTCCGAGGCCCCGGTGATCAGCGCCCATTTCGCGGCCATCGTCGTCCCTTCCCGAGAGGTCGGCGGACGGTAAACCGGCCGGCTCATATTGCAAGCGCGACGTTGGGGCGCTGAAGAAGAACTTCGCGCAGTGTCTGGTTAGGAAACTTTTCCTGCCCCGCCATCCGATCCCGGCACCGAGGGACGCGCCCGACCCTGGGGGGGCGCCTTGGCACGCCGGGGCTGCGGTGCTTTATGGCAGTCAAGCCCTTCCGAGCGTTGTGCTGTTTTCGACAGTGCCATGCGCCCTCCCGCCGGGAGGGTCGGGCGCGGCCCGGGCTGGTCGCCCGGGCCGGAGATTGTGGAAAGCGTGGCGCGGAACGGATTTCCGATCTCAAGGGTGAAAACGGGCGGACGCGTGACTTCTTCGGCAGCCCGTTACGCCTCAAGCGCTGCGACGCCGGGCAGGGTCTTGCCCTCCATCCATTCCAGGAACGCGCCCCCGGCGGTGGAGATATAGCTGAAATCATCGGCCACCCCGGCCTTGTTAAGCGCCGCCACCGTGTCGCCGCCGCCGGCGACCGAGACCAGCCGTCCGGCGCGGGTCAGTTCGGCGGCACTTGCCGCGGCGGCATTGGTCGCGGCGTCGAAGGGCGCGATCTCGAAGGCGCCGAGCGGGCCGTTCCAGATCAGCGTCCGGCAGGCGGCGAAAACCTCGGCGATCGCCGCCACCGTCGCCGGCCCGGCGTCAAGGATCATCGCGTCGCTCGGGCAGGCATCGGCGGCGACCAGCTGATGCGCCGCCCCGGCGGCGAATTCGCGCGCCACCACCACATCGACCGGCAGGTGGATGGTGCAGCCGGCCGCTTCGGCCTTCGCCAGGATCGCGCGCGCGGTCTCGGCCATCTCGTGCTCGGCCAGCGACCGGCCGACCTCGATGCCTTGCGCGACCAGGAAGGTATTGGCCATGCCGCCGCCGATCACCAGATGATCGACCTTTGCCACCAGATTGCCGAGCAGGTCGAGCTTGGTCGAGACCTTGGCGCCGCCGACCACCGCCACCACGGGACGTTCCGGCGCGCCAAGGGCAGCGTCCAGCGCCTTCAGTTCGGCCGCCATCAGCCGCCCCGCCGCCGCCGGCATCAGACGGGCGATCGCCTCGGTCGAGGCATGCGCCCGGTGCGCGGCGGAAAAGGCGTCGTTGACATAGACCTGGCCCAGCGCTGCAAGCCCGGCCGCCATCGCCGGGTCGTTCTTTTCCTCGCCGGCGTGAAAGCGGGTGTTTTCCAGCAAGAGCACATCGCCCGGCTCCATCGCCGCCACCGCCTTCTTGGCCGGCGCGCCGATGCAGTCCTCGGCAAAGCCGACCTTGCGACCAAGGGCTGCCTCGAGCGCCGGCAGGGTGACGCGCAGGCTCATCTCGGGCACCACCACGCCTTTCGGGCGGCCGAAATGCGCGATCAGCACCGGCTTGCCGCCGCGCGCCAGAATGTCGCTGATGGTCGGCACGATCTTCTCGATCCGGGTCGCATCGGTGACGACGCCGGCCTCGACCGGCACGTTGATGTCGACGCGCACCAGCACGACCTTGTCCTTGAGGTCGAGGTCGTCGAGGGTCTTCCAGCTCATCGCGTGGTCCTTTCGCGTGGGGCGCGGGGGCTTTTGCCATGCTGCCGCCCGAATTCTGCGTTCTAATCACCCCAAGCACCGGCAAAGGTCAACCGACCGCGCGCCCGCCGCCGCGATCAGGCATGGTTCGGCCTTCCCATCCGGCGCCGTGGCGGTTAGGGTCCGCGCCGAAAATCAAGGAGTTTGCCATGGCCGAGATCAAGGACCCCGAGAACACCATCATCATCACCCTGAAGGGCGGCCCGGTCACGATCGAGCTCCTGAGCGCGGTGGCGCCGCTGCACAGCGCCCGGATGAAGGAACTGGCCCGCGCCGGCAAATACGACAACGTCGCCTTTCACCGGGTGATCGACGGCTTCATGGCGCAGACCGGCGATGTCGAGCATGCCAACATGGAATCGCCCGACTACAACCCGCGCCGCGCCGGCACCGGCGGCTCGGACCTGCCCGACCTGCCGGCCGAGTTCTCGAAGCTGCCGCATGACCGCGGCACCATCGGCGCGGCGCGCTCGCAGAACCCCAACAGCGCCAATTCGCAGTTCTTCATCAACTTCAAGGACAATTCCTTTCTCAACGGCCAATATACCGTCTATGGCCGGGTGATCTCGGGGATGGAGCATGTCGATGCGATCGCGCGGGGCGAGCCGCCGGCGGCGCCGGACCGGATGATCAGCGTGCGGGTGGCCGCCGATGTCTGACAACCAGGTCTTCATCGGCAGCATCGCCGCGGTCGTCGCCGCGCTCGGCTTTGCCGGCTTTCTCTATGCCCAGGGGGCGAAGTCGTCCTATGGCGACGAGGACGGCCCCGGCCCCAATCTGGTGATCGAGGTTGCCGGTGCGGTGCAGGGTTCGGTGGTCATCGACCTTCTGCCCGACCTGGCGCCGAAACATGTCGCCCAGATCACCGAACTGGCGCGCACCGGCGCCTATGACGGCATCGTCTTTCACCGGGTGATCGACGGCTTCATGGCCCAGACCGGCGATGTCGAGCATGGCCGCTTCGGCACCGACCTGTCGCTGGCCGGCACCGGCGGATCGGGCCTGCCCGACATCCCGGCCGAATTCTCGGATGTGGCGTTCAAGCGCGGCATCGTCGGCATGGCCCGCTCCAACAACCCCGACAGCGCCAATTCGCAGTTCTTCATCATGTTCGCGCCGGGTGACTTCCTGAACGGCAAATATACCGTGGTCGGCCATGTCATCAGCGGCATGGAGGTGGTCGACGCGATCACCAGGGGAGAGCCCGACCGCAACGGCGCGGTGGCCGAGCCCGACCGCATGGCGCGGGTCACCGTCGCCCAGTAGCGCGATACTGCCGCTGCGCCCGGGCCGACTGCTGTCACGGGCGTTGCGCCATCACCTTGCGGTGAGCCGGGCCCGCCGCCCCTTGGCGGGCCGCGCCATCCGGTCCAGACTTGCCCCGACCCTTGCGAACCGGAGATGGTCCATGGCACCGGCACGCCTTTTGCCGCCCCCGAAACCCTTGCGGACCGGCGCCGCCGTCGCGCTGCTAGCGGCGCTGGCGCTGATGCTGTTCGCGGCGGCCGCCCTGGCCAACCCCGCCCAGTGGCGCGCCGAATGGCCGCGCACCGATTTCTCCCGCTCGACCGTCGATTTCGCCGACATCCTGTCGGGCGGGCCGCCGAAGGACGGCATCCCGGCGCTCGACGGGGTGCAGATGATCCCGGTGTCGCGCGAGCGGGGGCTCGACCGGCGCGAACCGGTGATGGTGCTGGAACTGCCGGGCGAGGTGCCGCGCGCCTGGCCGATCCGCTACCTGACCTGGCACGAGATCGTCAACGACAGCGTCGGCGGGGTGCCGGTGGCGGTGACCTTCTGTCCCTTGTGCAACGCCGGCATCATCTTCGACCGCCGGGTCGGCGGGCAGGTGCTCAGCTTCGGGGTGACCGGCAAGCTGCGCGCCTCGGACATGATCATGTATGACCGGCAAAGCGAAAGCTGGTGGCAGCAGGCCACCGGCGAGGGCATCGTCGGGGCGATGACCGGCCGGCGGCTGACCCAGATGGCCGGCTGGATGGAGGATTGGGGCGGCTTTCGCGACCGCAACCCTGAAGGCCTGGTGATGGCCGAGCCGGACTGGCCGCGCAGCTACGGCCAGAACCCCTATGTCGGCTATGACAGCCTGGCGCGGCCCTTCCTTTATGACGGCGCGCCGCCGCCGCACGGGATCGAACCTTTGGCCCGCGTGGTCCGGGTCGGCGAGCGCGCCTGGCCCTTGGAGCGGATCGCCAGGGCCGGCGAGGTGAGCGAGGCCGGGGTGCGGATCAGCTGGGCCGCCGGCCAGGCCTCGGCGCTGGACGCAGGGCGGATCGCGCGCGGCCGCGATGTCGGCACCATCCGGGTCCGCGATGCGGCGACCGGGCGCGACCTGCCGCATGACGTGATCTTCGCCTTCGCCTTTCACGCCTTCCACCCGAAAGGGCGCTGGATGCTGGGCGGCTGAGGGCCGGCGGCCAGGCACTCAGGCCGCAATGATCGCCCCGGCGATCAGGGCCGGCACCGCGTCAAGGGTGCCCAGCGGGTCCAGCCTGACCCCGGCAAAGCCGGCGCGGTCCAGGGCGGCGGGAATGTCGTCGCGGGCATGGCCCCAACGCGCCACGAAGAGCGGCAGGCAGATCGCCCGCGCCCCGGCGTCGCGCGCGGCATCGGCGACATGCGGCGGCTCCTCGATGAAGCCCACGCGGACCTCGGCGAAGGCCATTCCGGCGGCGATCCGGTCGGCCAGCCGCCTCGTCGCCGCCGCCGGTTCGCGGCTGCGACCCGAACCATGGGCGGCAAGGATCAGCCGGGTCTCGCCCGGTTCCCAGCCCTGCGCCAGAACCGCCGCGCGCGCCGCCTCGGCGGCCAGCCCGGCGGTCGCCGGCCAC
>PHEC01000165.1 GCA_002841115.1 Alphaproteobacteria bacterium HGW-Alphaproteobacteria-6
TGCTTTATCGCAGCCAGGCCACTCCAACCGTCGAGCAATTAGCATGGTTGCCATGCGCCCTCCCGCCGGGAGGGTCGGGCGCGGCCCGGGCTGGTCGCCCCGGCCAGTGCTTGTGGGAAACGTGGCGAGGAACGGTTTTCCGATCTCGCGGATGAAACCGGCTGGGCGCGGGACTTCTTCGGCGGCCTGCCTGGGCTATTCGGCCGCCAGCCGGATCGTCGTCTCGGCCGCGGCGCAGGGCAGTTCGAGCCCCTCGGCATAGACCACCTGCGGCGCATCGAAGCGCAGGTCGTAAAGCCGCATGCTTTTCACCTCTTCGGGTGCGACAAACTCGCCGTCGACGAGACGGTGCAGCGGCACCTGCGCCTGATCGGCGCCGAAAAGCGCGCCGGCGCGCCAGTCGCGCAGATGCACCAGCCGGTCGGCCGGCAGGGTCAGGTCCTGTTCGGGCCGGTCATGGCCGAGCGCGCCCGAGCGGATGCGGATCGCCGCGCCCGAATAGCGGTGGACATGGACCGCGCGCAGCACCCGCATGCCGGCGCGGGTGATGATGCGGTCGCCCGGCGACAGGAAGTCGACCGGCAACGCGCCATCCATGGTCAGCACGATCGTTCCGGCGGCAATGCCTTTTGCCGCCGCCTCATGGCCGGCGCGCGCCTTGACCTGCGCGCCATGCCCCGTCGTCACCTTGGACATGGGGAAACCTGTTTTTGCCTGCCTCGATTTTTTCGCAAAGAATATGGCAAGATTGCGTTAACGGCGAGCGTTTTCTGCGGCCATTTTTCCGCTCGCATCCCCGCGCGAGACTTGTTAGAAGGGCGCGGATTTCGGGGCGGCCCGGCCGGAGGCGATCCGGGTGGGCCGCTTCTTGACATTCGCGGGTGTGGCGAAACTGGCAGACGCACCAGATTTAGGTTCTGGCGCCTAACGGCGTGGGGGTTCAAGTCCCTCCACCCGCACCATGAGGGAAAAGGACGAAGGAATGCAGGTCACCGAGACCCTGAAGGACGGCCTCCGGCGCGGCTACACGATCACCGTGACCGCGGCCGAGCTTGATGCGCAGGTCAACACCAAACTCGCCGAGGCCCAGCCCGAGGTCGAGATGAAGGGCTTTCGCAAGGGCAAGGTGCCGATGCCGATCCTGCGCAAGCAGTTCGGCGCGCGGATCCTCGCGGATGCGATGCAAGAGGCGATCGACGGCGCGATGAAGTCGCATTTCGACGCCAGCGGCGAGCGGCCGGCGCTTCAGCCCAAGGTCGAGATGCAGGGCGGCGACAAGTGGAAGGAAGGCGATGACGTGATCGTCGCGATGTCCTACGAGGCGCTGCCCGAGATTCCGCAGGTCGATGTCGCCGCGGTCAGCCTGGAGCGGCTGGTGGTCAAGGCCGACGAGGCGGCGATCGCCGAGGCGCTGGACAATCTGGCCGGGTCCGCGCAATCCTTCGAGGATCGCAAGAAGGGATCGAAGGCCAAGGACGGCGATCAGGTGGTGATCGACTTCAAGGGCTCGATCGACGGCGAGGCCTTCGACGGCGGCGCCGGCGAGGATTACCCGCTGGTGCTGGGCTCGGGTTCGTTCATTCCCGGTTTCGAGGAACAATTGGTCGGCGCCAAGGCCGGCGACGAGATCGCGGTGAAGGTCGCCTTTCCGGCCGAATACGGTGCCAAGCATCTGGCCGGCAAGGACGCGGTCTTTGCCTGCACGGTCAAGGCGGTCAAGGCGCCGAAACCGGCCGAGATCGACGATGAGCTGGCCAAGCGCTTCGGCGCCGAAAGCCTCGATGCGCTGAAGGCGCAGGTCGCCGAGCGGCTGGAGGCGGAATATGCCGGTGCCGCCCGGCAGGTGATGAAGCGGGCGCTGCTTGACCGGCTTGACGCGCTGGTGGCCTTCGACCTGCCGCCCAGCCTTGTCGATGCCGAGGCCGGGCAGATCGCCCATCAGCTCTGGCATGACGAACATCCCGACCACCACGGCCATGATCACGACCATATCGAGACCACCGACGAGCATCGCAAGCTGGCCGAGCGCCGGGTGCGGCTTGGCCTGTTGCTGGCCGAGATCGGCCGGGTCGAGAAGATCGAGGTCAGCGACGCCGAGATGACCCAGGCGGTGCTGGCGCAGGCGCGCCAGTATCGCGGCCAGGAACGCGCCTTCTTCGAGTTCGTCCAGAAGAACCCGCAGATGCAGCAGCAATTGCGCGCGCCGATCTTCGAGGACAAGGTTGTCGACCATATCTTTGCCACCGCCACGGTGACCGAGACCCCGGCCGACAAGGACGCGCTGCAAAAGGCGATCGAGGCGCTCGACGAGATGTGATCGCGGGCGTGCCCCCGCCGCGGGGCGCGCGCGAGCGCAGGGTCGCGAACCGACACGGATCAGGGCCGACACGCAACAGGGCCGCACCCCGCCGGGGCGCGGCCCTTTTTCATGCCCGCCCGGGCTGCGCCGTCAGGCGCGGCCCCTTTTCACGTCGGAGCGCGCTGCGCCCTCAGGCGCGGCCCCCTTTCACGCCGGAGCGGGCCGCGCCGTCAGGCGGGCCCCTTTTCACGTCGAAGCGCGCTGTGCCCTCAGGCCAGGCGGCGCTTGCGCAGGAAGGTGAAGATGCCGAGCGGCGGGAAGGCGCGGATCTCGGCGGTTTCCAGCCGCGGATCGCCGAGAACCCGTGCCATCGGGAAATCGGAATGCCAGCCCAGGAGGTTGGCAAAGGGCGCAAAGAACCGCTCAATCCGCGACAGCATGCCGCGATCACGGGCGAAGTGATTGACGATCAGCACCTCGCCACCAGGCTTGCAGACCCGCGCCATCTCGGCCAGCACCCGCTCGGGCTCGGGCACCACCGAGACCAGGAACATCGCCACCACCGTATCGAAATACCCGTCGGGAAAGTCGAGGGTCCGGGCGTCCATCTCGGCGATCTTCACGACCTGGGCAAGGCCGCCGGCCGCGACCTTCTCGCGCGCGCGCGCCAGCATCTCGGGCGAGATGTCGATGCCGGTCACCTCGAGATGGGCGGCGTAATGGCGCAGCGCCAGGCCGGTCCCGACGCCGATTTCCAGAACCCGGCCGCTGCGGGTGTTGATATGGGCGACCACATGGCGCCGCCCGATCCGGGTCAGGGCGCCGAAGGTCAGGTCATAGATCGGCGCCCAGGCGCGGTAGGATTTCTTGACGGCGGCGATGTCCACGGTGATCTCCCGAAGGGTCAGGGTTTGCCGGGCTGCCTTCTGCGCAACCATCGGTAGAGTGAATGCAGCAGCGACAGCCCGTAGGCAAGATCGATCAGCACCATCGACAGCCAGAACCGGGTCAAGAGGATACCGAAGGCGAAGGCGGTGGCGATCAGGATCCAGACGATGCGCTCGCGCGGGATCAGCAGCGACTTCGGCGAGAAGGTCGGCAGCCGCGACACCATCAAGAGCCCGACAAGCGCCAGATAGGGCCCGCCGAGGGCGGGGACGCTGCGCGCGTCGATCAGGCCGGAAAAGCTGAGGAATGCCGGCAGCAGCGCCAGCAGCGCCCCGGCCGGGGCAGGCACGCCGGTGAAGTGGCGCGGCGCCTTCTCGCCGGCCTCGGCGATCCGGGTCTGGGCGACATTGAAGCGCGCCAGCCGCATGCAGCAGCAGCTGACATAGACCAGCACGAAGATCCAGCCGCCGCTGTCGGGCGAGGCCTCGAGCGCGAAGTGATAGACCAGAAGCGCCGGCGCCACCCCGAAATTCAGGAAATCCGACAGCGAATCAAGCTGGGCGCCGATGTCCGATGTCGCCTGCAGGCGGCGTGCCAGAAGACCGTCGAGCCCGTCGATCAGCGTCGAGAACAGGATCAGCCCGACCGCCAGCTGAAAGTTGCCGGCCATCAGGAAGCGGATCGCCGTCAGCCCGGCGCAGAGGCCGAGCATGGTCACCAGATTGGGCAGGATCGAGACGAAGGGCAGCGCGTCGCGCGGCCGGGGGGGGGGCGGCGGATGGGCCATCGGCCTAGCGTGGCGCCCCGAGACGCGCCGGCCCGGTCGCGGTCAGGTCGGCCAGCACGGTCTCGCCGGCGATCATCGTCTGGCCAAGGCAGACCAGCGGCGCCACCCCGTCGGGCAGGTAGATATCCAGCCGCGAGCCGAAGCGGATCATGCCGAAGCGCTGGCCGGTCTCGATCTGCAGGCCCTCGGCGACCTCGCAGACGATGCGGCGCGCCACCAGCCCGGCGATCTGCACGACGCCCAGTTGCCGGCCGTCGGCCATGCGGATGGTCAGGCCGTTGCGCTCGTTGTCGACGCTGGCCTTGTCGAGCGAGGCGTTGAGGAACTTGCCCGGCCGGTAGGCGATCTTCTCGATCCGCCCGGCGATCGGGGCGCGGTTCACATGGCAGTTGAAGACATTCATGAAGACCGAGATCCGGGTCAGCGGCGCCTCGCCCATGCCCAGTTCGGCCGGCGGGGCGGCCGGTTCGATCATCGAGACGACGCCGTCGGCGGGGCTGACGATCAGCCCCTCGGCCAGCGGCGTGATCCGCTCGGGGTCGCGAAAGAAGTAATAGCACCAGATCGTCAGCCCGACGCCGATCCAGCCGAGCGGCTCGGCGATGAAGAAGAGGACCAGCGTGACGGCGGCGAAGATCGCGACGAAACGGAAGCCCTCGCGGTGCATCGGCTTGATGACGGTCGCCAGCATGTCCATCCGGGGGTGCTCCTTCGCGGTGGCCTTGCGGGCGCGTGCCGGCCCGCGCCCCCTTTTGACCGCGGATCGCGCGCCGCGCAAGCCTTGGCTGCAGGTCGCGGGGGGGGGGGCGCCGGCCGCGCCGGTTCATCCGGTCTTAACCCGGAAAGGGTCAGTCTTGGCCGACAGGATTGCAGGTGTGACGCGGAGGCCGGCGTGGCGACACTCACATTTCAACTGCGTGGCGATCAGCTTGGCCACTTTCAGTCGCTGAGCGGCGAGGGCAACGGCGCGAACCGGGTGGTGACGCTTGGCGGCGTGACCGCCTTCGGCGGCGCCGACCAGCTTTATACCATTGTCGTCGAGCAGGCGGCCGACGGCGCGACCGAATTCGCCAATGGCCAGTTCATCACCATCTTTGATGCCGCCGGCAAGGTGGTGGTGCCCCGGACCGGCGTTCAGCCCGATATCGAACAGGGTCTTGGCGGCGGGGACGAGCATCTGATCCTGCCCGGATCGAATGTGGTGATCGACCTGACCGGGCTGGAGCCGGGCCCGGCGATGGTCACCTATTCGGCCGCCGACGAGGTGGCGCAGACCGGCGTCGGTGACAATGACGGCCAACTCGACTTCGCCGACACGCGCGCCGATTTCCCCTGTCTTGCCAGCGGGACGCTGGTGGACACGCCCGAGGGCGCGCGCGATGTTGCCAGCCTCGTGGCCGGCGACCTGGTGATGACCGAAGACCGCGGCGCGCAGCCGATCTTGTGGATCGGCCGGCGGCACTTTCGTTTCGCTCCGGGCGCGGACCCGCGCCGGCCGGTGCGGATCGCCGCGGGCGCGCTTGGCCGCGGGCCGGACGGGCCGGTCCCGGCGGCCGATCTGATCCTGTCGCCCCAGCACCGCTGCCTGATCCGTCACGCCGCCCTGCCGGCGCTTTGTGGCGCCGAGGCGGCGCTGGTCGCGGCCAAGGCGTTGACCGGGTGGCCGGCGATCCGGCAGATGGCGGGGTGCCGGGCGATCACCTATCATGCCCTGCTTTTCGCCCGCCATGCGGTGATCCGGGCCAATGGCTGCGCGGTCGAAAGCTTTTACCCCGGCGGCTATATGCTGGCCGGGCTCGATCCGCGGCGGCGCGCCGAAGTCGTCGCCTGCCTGGCCGCGCTGCCGGGCCGGGATGCCGAGGGATACGGGCCGCCGGCGCGGCCGGTGCTGCCGGCCGGCCGGTTTCGTCGGGCTTCGACCCGCTGGCCGGTGCCGGGCCGGCCGGGCGGGGTGCA
>PHEC01000019.1 GCA_002841115.1 Alphaproteobacteria bacterium HGW-Alphaproteobacteria-6
GAGCATGTCGCGCAAAAGTGGGAACCGGTTTTGCGCTATTCGGACATGCGAAATCAGAAGGTTAGAGTGGGTCGCGTGAATGCGAATGAACGCGATCCGATCTAAGGGGAGGGACGGCATGACGAGCGGAAACGGACGGGTCGCGCTGGTCACCGGCGCCAGCCGGGGCATCGGGCGGGCGATCGCACTGGACCTGGCCGCGCGCGGCTTCGATCTGGCGCTGAACGACATCGCGGCACAGGCCGGGGCGCTGCGCCGGACCGCGGACGCGGCCCGCGCCATGGGCCGGCGGGTCGAGGAACTGCACGCAGATGTGTCCGACAAGGCGCAGGTGCAGGCGATGGCCGCCGCCGCGGTCGCCGCCCTCGGCACGGTGCATGCGGTGGTGAACAACGCCGGCATCCTGCGCGCCTCGGATGTCGAGCATTGCCCCGAGGACTATTGGGACAGCGTGATGGATGTGAACGCCAAGGGCACCTTCCTTGTGGTGCAGGCGCTGTTGCCGGTCATGAAGGCGCAGGGCTATGGCCGGATCTGCAACATCAGCTCGATCGGCGGCAAGCACGGCGCGCCCGAACAGGCGCATTACTCGGCCTCGAAAGCCGCGGTCATGGGCTTTACCCGCGTCCTGGCGCAAGAGGTCGGGGCGCTGGGCATCACCGCGAATTGTGTCTGCCCCGGCATCATCCTGACCGACATGGGCCGGGTGAACCTTGACGATCCGGCGATCAGCGACGCCTGGAAGGCCCGGACCGCCATGGCCCGCATCGGCGCGCCCGAAGACGTGGCCGGGCCGGTTGCCTTCTTCTGCTCGGACGACAGTGCCTTTGTCACCGGGCAGACGCTGAACGTCGACGGCGGCATTGTCCTGAGTTGATGAAGCCCGGGGCGCGGGGCGGGTCGCAGGCCAGGGTGATCCCGGGGGCAAAACCGGCGCGCAAGCCCAGTGCCCTCGGTCGGTCGCCACCTCAGCCGCCTTGCAGGCAGGACAGGCGGTCGGTGCCGAGGATGCCGGTGGCAAGTTCGAAGGTCTGCGTGCGGATGTCGGGGATCGCCGTGATCTCCCACACCGCGCCACGCGCGGCGGGGCCGATCGCGAAAAGCCGCGATGACGGCCGACCGGCCCGGTCGATCACCTGGGCATCGGCAGTGGTGTCGAGACCCAGCCCGAGCGGATCGAGACGGGCGGTGCCCCGCATCAGAAGATCGCGAATGACCGGTGCTGCGTCCCTTTCGGGGTCGCGCCGAATGCCGCGGCAGTCGATCACATGGTCGGCCAGCAGGATCCGCGCCGCCGCACGGCCATACCCCGAGACATCAAGGCAGATCCGGTCGTCACCCCGGATCCGGGCCCGGTCGAACCGGCCGCGCAAAACGACAAGCTGACCGGTCGCCCTGGCCATTTCGATCCGTTTGGCCGAGGCCGGCGGCATCCGGTGGCGATGCACTTCCCAGAAGGTTGCGGCATGGCGCAGGAACCGGGCACGGTTCTGCCGATCCCAGGCGCGCCAGATGGCGGCGACATGCGGGCGGATCCCGTCGACCGCATCGCGCCAGGTGCCGCCCTGCTGCTCGGCCAGACCGACCTGCCGGCGCAGCCAGCGCAGCAAGGTGCTTGCCGGTGCCCCGAGGGGGATGTCCTGGCGGCCCGGCGCAAGCGGATGCGTCGGGCCATGCACCTGCGGCAGAAGCCCGCGGCGGGACAGGCAGAGGATTGGCCCGCGGTGCCCTGCACCCAGCAGCGTGACGACATGATCGACCATGCTGAGACCGGTCCCGATGATCGCGACACTTGCCTCGGGATCGGCCGGAGCGGTGAAATCCCATGCCCCGCGCAAGGGCGTCTTCGGCCTGGCGGGCACGGCGTGGCCGGTTGCCAGAACCGCAGCGTCGGCGATGATCGACGTGCCGTTGCCGAGGTTGGCGATGACACCGGCGCGGCTTTCGCGCAGGCTGACGCAGGATCCCTGCACGCAGCGCAGGCGGCGCGCGCCGTCGTCCTTGCGCCAGGGGTCCAGAAGGCTGCCGAGGTAGTGTCCGTAGGTTGCGCGATCGACGAAGCACTGCCCGGTGACGCTGTGCCCGGTCCTTTCCAGCCAGCGCTGGAAATGATCCGGCTCTGCGGGAAAGGCGCTCATCTGGGTCACGCGCGTATTCAGAAGGTGGTCAGGGTGCGTCGTGGCGTAGGCGATCCCGCAGCCCAGCATGGGGCCGCGCTCGATGATCGTCACCCGGACCTGCGGCGATCCGTGCCCAAGCAGATGGGCAGCCATCAGGACGCCGCTGGCACCGCCGCCGACGACGATGATGTGGCGGGCGCGATCGCGGGCAGGCCGGCCGCCATCCATCACGTCACCAGATAGAGCAGCACGGCCCAGAGCGCGGCCGACACAAGTGCCGAGCCGATCACGATGCCGTCGCCGGTGCCATCGGGCAGGGGCGCGTCCGCATCCGCGAAGCAGGCGAAAAGGCCGGGGTCGTAGCCGCAGCAGGGAAACATGGCACAGTCCTTTCAGGCCTTTCAGGGGCCTTCGATCGGGTCAGGACAGAAGGACAAAGGCAAAGAGGGTCAGCAGGCAGGCGCCGGCCACCACGGCCGGAGCCGCGCGCTTCACGCTGGCGGCAAGCGAGGTGAGGATCATCGCATCACCATCGCCCGGGCATCCGCGCGCGCCGCCGCATGCGGCCGGGCCACCGGACCGTTGCCCCTGATCGACCACAGCAGATCGCGCAGCGCCCGTCCCTCGGGCCAGGGACCAAAGCCCGAGGCGACGTTGATGTGGCCGGCCTCGCCCATGTCGACGAAATCGGCACCCCAGGACTTGCCGAGATCGCGCGCGCGACGCTGATCCATCCAGGGATCGTTCCGGCTTGCCGCGACGATGGCGGGAACCCCCAGCACCCGTTCGGGAATACGCCCGAAGCCGCTGATGCGCGCGCTTCGCGACGGCTCGGCCGGTGCGACGAGCAGCGCGCCGGCAACCCGGACCTGCGGCCAGCTTGCCAGCAGGCGCACGATCGCCGTGGCACCAAGCGAATGGCCGACCAGCACCGCGCCGGGGTGGATCATCGTCGCGGCGGCAATCTCGGTCAGCCAGGCTTCGGGCGACGGATCGGACCACGACTGCTGTTCGACGATCTTCGCCGATGGGTCCCTTGCCGCCCACCAGTGCTGCCAGTGCGGCGGCGGTGATCCGTCCAGGCCGGGAATGAGCAACGTTCTGATCATGGCGATCTCCTTTCCCGTAAAAGACTACCAACTTGATCGTGTATTGGAATTCCAAATTCTGCCGGGTCTGGAGAAGGGCATTCTCCGTTCCGGGCATGACGCCCCGTCGCGGGGCGCCGCCTCGCCCTGCGCGGGCGCGCGACGGACGGCGTGGGTCAGCGGTTGCTTGCAGGGGCCGACCGCGACCATATCGAGGCGCTGGAGCGGTTCGGCTTTGCGCATGAGGTGATCGGGCGCCAGGCGATCAGGGCGCTGGAGCCGGAACTGTCGGACCGGATCGGCCTTGCGGTGCTGTTGCCGCAGAACCGGTCGATGATGGACCCCTACCGGCTGGTGCTGGCGCTGGCGCTGGCCGACCGCTTCGCCGCCCTGGGCGGGCAGATCGAGCGCGGCGAGGCGGTCGGCTTCACGCGAACCGACGCGATCCGCGAGGTGGTGCTGAGGGACGGCCGCCGCCTGCCCGCGGACCAGGTGGTGATCTGCGCCGGGGCCTTCTCTGCCCGACTGGCGAAGGCGCTGAACGAGCCGATCCCGCTGGAAACCGAGCGGGGCTATCACACCCAGATCATGGCGCCGGGCATCACCCTGAAACACTCGCTCATCTGGCCCGCCCGCAGCTTCATGATCACCCCCACCGGCGGCGGCATCCGCGTCGGCGGCACGGTGGAAATGGCCGGGCTGGACGCCGCACCCGACTGGCGGCGGGCGAAGGTGACGCTGCGGCACGCGCGCGAGGCGCGGCCGAACCTTGAGCCGCAGCAGATCAGCGAATGGATGGGCCACCGCCCGGCGCTGCCCGATACGCTGCCGATCCTGTCGCCCTCGGCCCGCACCAGGGGGGTGTTCTACGCCACCGGGCACGGCCATCTTGGCCTGACCCATGCCGCGACGACCGCGCGGCTGATGGGCGATCTGATCACCGGGGCAAGGCCGCCGATCGACCTGCACCCCTACCGCATCAACCGTTTCCAGAGTGGATCGCGTTCATTCGCATTCACGCGACCCACTCCAACCTTTTGATTTCGCATGTCCGAGTAGCGCAAAACCGCTTCCCACTTTTGCGCGACATGCTCTAGGCGGACAGGATGTTGTGTCGCGATCAGTCCATCCTTGTCGCCTTTCCCGCCTCGGATGCGGCCCTGTTCCTGTGCGGCGCCCTGGCCGAGAATACGGCACCCAAGCCGCATGCCGAACCCGCTGCCCAAGGAGAGTCACGCCATGTTCGACACGTCGCTTGAGTGCCTGCTGGTTCATTGCCAGGGCGAGATCGGCAAGGTCGTCACCGGCGGCGCGCCCGAGGTCCCGGGTGCAACGATCCTCGACAAGATGAACCATATCAACAGGGTGGACGACGCCCTGCGCCGCTTCGTCAGCTTCGAGCCCCGCGCCCATGCGGTGCAGACGGTGAACCTGCTGCTGTCGCCCTGCCGGGGGGATGCCGATGCCGCCTTCATCGTGCTGCAGGCCGACCGGGCGCATCCGATGTCCGGCTCGAACGCCATCTGCGTGGTCACCGCCCTTCTGGAGACCGGCCGGGTAAAGATGGCAGAGCCGGAAACCCTGGTGCGGCTGGACACGGCGGCGGGGCTGGTCGTGGCGCGGGCGCGCTGCGAGAACGGGCGCTGCCTGTCGGTCTCGCTCGACAATGTCGCGGCCTTCGTGGTGGCGCTGGATGCGCCGGTCCGGACCGGACGCTTCGGCACCTTCACCGCCGAACTGATCGGCGAGACGATGGTCGGCCCCTGCAGGGCCGTGCTGCCGCGCATCACCGGCCAGGCCTGGATCTATGGCCGCGAAGAACTGCGGATCAGCCCGGATGATCCCTTTCCCGCCGGCTTTGCCCTGTCCGACACCTGGGGGCCAGAGGTGGGCGATCTGTGATCCGGTCCGGCGGCCGGCGCGCCGCACGCGCCCCTGGCATCAGTTCGGCCGATGCACGGCGACAGGACATTCCGATTTGCGCCGCGGCCGCCTTCGCCCCTGTCCAGTCCGGACCGGGCGCGCGGGCCCGGTGTTCCAGACCGTGGCGCTGATCCCGACCCGGCACCCGTGCCGGAAAGCGCCGCCTTCGGGCGCGAGGTGCTGGGTGTGGCCCCGGTCGAACGCCGACGCATCGCAACCGATGCCCCTGCGTGTGCCGGTTTGGCCGACTGCCATCACCTTCCCGCTCGGGCTGATGGCGGCGCGCCGCCCGCGACTGCAACAGTCGCTGCGGCCGGTGCCGGGCTGGTCGGGGCCGGGGGCTGGGTGGCGAAGTGACCCGCGGCCTGACCCGGATGGAAATGGGGACGGAGGGTCAAAGTTGCCCATGGGCGGGCACGGCAATGCTCGATTCATGCAAAGGAAGCACATGCGGTATCGATAAAAGGTCAGAATGTGCGGGAATGGCGGGAAGGAGACCTGCGCTTCAAATGCACTCGGCCCCGTCGATCACCAGCGCATGACCGGTCAAGAAGGCCGACTGGTCGGAGGCCAGAAAGACGATACCCTCGGCGATTTCCTCCGGCGTGCCCCAGCGGCCCATCGGAATGGTGTGGGCGACGTATTCCTCCAGCGCGTGACGGCCGCCCATCTGGCGCTTGAACCCGTCGTTGAACGGGGTGTCCACGAACCCGGGGCAGAGCGCGTTGCAGCGGACATTGTAGCACGCATAGTCCACTGCCATCTGCCGCGTCATCGCGATCACCGCGTGCTTGGTCGTGGCATAGGCGATCATCTCGCGGTCGTACTGCACGCCAGAGTTCGACGACGTGATGATGATCGACCCCTTGCCCTGCGCCTTCATCACCGGCATCGCCGTCCGGGCGGCCACGAAATGCGACCGCACATTCAGAGTCCACGATGCGTCCATCTGCTCAGGCGTGACCTCTTCCAATCGGCCCGGAATCTGGATGCCGGCATGAGAGTGCAGGATGTCCAGCCGACCGTGGCGTGACGCGGCCCCGGTGATCTCGGCGGCCAGGGCCGCGTCGTCGCCGACGTCAAGGCCGCGCGCCTCGGCCCGCCCGCCGGACCGGCCGATTTCAGCGACCACCGCTTGCGCGCGGTCAGCGTCCCGGTCCGTCACCACCACCAGCGCACCCTCGCTGGCCATGGCAAGCGCACCTGCCCGACCGATGCCCGATCCTGCCCCGGTTACGAAAGCCACACGATCTTCCAGCCGCATATCAGAGCCCCTAGGCATCATGCGGCCTTGTGTCCGCGCTGCAGGATGGCTTGCGCCGCAATCAGCATCATCAGCGAGACGGCAAGCACCATCGTGCCGATGGCATTGATCTCGGGTGTCACGCCACGGCGGATCGAGGAAAAGACATAGACGGGCAGGGTGGTCTGCGACCCGGCGACGAAAAACGCGATGATGAAGTCATCAAAGCTGAAGGTGAAGGCCAGCAGGAACCCCGCAAGGATGCCGGGAAAGATCTGCGGCAGCGTCACCTGCCGGAAAGTGCCCCAGGGCGTCGCGCCAAGGTCGGCCGAAGCCTCGATCAGGCTGCGGTCCATGCCGGCCATCCGGGCGCGCACGATGATGATGACCAGCGCCATCGCAAACAGCCCATGCGCCGCGATCAGCGAGCCATAGCCCAGTGACAGTTGCGGGGCCTTGGCCGCAAAGGGCCATATCGCGACAAGGATCGGGTTCAGCCAGCCGAACAGCGTCACAAGCGCGATCAGCGTGGCGATGCCGATGACGATGCCCGGCACCATCACGGCAATGTAGATCAGCGCGTCAAAGGCCAGCCGCAGCCGCCCGCTGACCGATTGCAGCGCCAGTGCCGCCATGGTGCCGAACAGGGTGGCCAGCACCGCCGAGGCAAGCGCCACGCTCAGGCTGGTCTGGAAAGCATCCATCACGAAGGGGTTTGACAGCGCCTTGCCATACCACTGCGTCGAAAAGCCCTGAAACTGCGAGGCATGTCGACCGGCGTTGAAGCTGAACAGCGCGATGATCCCGATTGGGATGTAGAGGAACAGATAGACGGCAAGCGCGTAGATCCGCATCGATCCCCCCTACATCAACGAGACATCGTCGCGCCCGCCAGCCCAGCGACGGGTCAGCCGCAGGTAGGCCGCCACCGTCACCAGCATCACCAGCACCAGCGCCACCGCCACCGCCGATCCGTAGGCCCAGTTGCGCGATTGCAGGAACAGGTCCACCAGCGCGTTGCCGATGAAGAAGACCTTGCCGCCGCCCAGCATCGCCGGGATCAGGAATTCACCCATCAAGAGGATGAAGACCAGCATGCAGCCGGTCGCGACCCCTGGCATCGACAGGGGCAGCGTAACTTGCAGGAAGCTGCGCCAGGGCGGGCTGCCAAGGTCGGATGAGGCTTCCAGAAGGCGCTTGTCCAGCCGTTCCAGCGCCACATAGATCGGAAACACCATCAGCGGCAGGTAGCCGTAGACGATACCGACCAGCACCGCGAAGGGCGTGTTGATCAGCCGCGGGTTGCCAAGGCCAAGCGCGTTCAACAGGGACGGTATCCCCTGACCTCCCAGCAGGTAGATCCAGGCATAACTGCGGATCAGGATCGAGGTCCAGAACGGCACGATCACCAGGATCAAAAGCAGGGTCCGCCAGCGGGGCGATGACCGCAGAGCGAGGAAATAGGCCAGGGGATAGGCCACCAACAGGCAGATCAGGGTGCCGATCGGTGCCAGGATCAGGGTGTTCTTGAAGGCGGCCCAGCGTGCGCCGAGGTTGAGAAAATTGTCAAAGGTGAAGGCCGGCACATAGCCGCCCGCCGGCCCCCGTTCGCCGAAGGAAAAGACGAATACGACGATCAGCGGCAAGACCAGCATGCACAGAAACCATGCCCCCGCAGGGGCAAGGAACAGCCATGTCCGAAGGTCCTGCCGCTGCATTGCCCTATGCCGACTTGAAGCGCGCCATCAACTCGGCGCGGTTGGGGTCGGTCAGCGTGACCGCCGCGCCGAATTCCAGGGCGTCCAGGAGTTCGGCAGCCGGATACATGATCGGGTCGTTCAGCATCTCGGCCGGCAGCATCGCGTTGACCCGGGCATCCGCCACCGGATAGCCGTGGAACATCACTTCTTTCATGTTCACCTCGGGCGCGAGCAGATAGTTGATCAGCGCATAGGCTGCGTCACGGTGTGGCGCGCCCTTCGGAATGGCGAAGAAGTCGCTCCATAGCTCGCCGCCCTCCTTGCCCAGAACATAATCGATTTCCGGCATGTCACGGTGCAGTTGCAGCCCGTCGCCCGTCCAGGCAATCGACATCCAGGCATCTCCCGACCGCATCGATGGCTGGTAGTCCGAGGTGATGCCGAAAAGATGCGGCTTGACCTCCAAAAGCAGCTTCTCGGCATCCGCCAGTTCGTTTGGATCGACCGAGTTGAAGGAATAGCCAAAGTATTTCAGAGCGTTGCCGATGGTGGTCAGTTGATAGTCATGCACCATGGTCCGGCTCGAGAACTCGGCCTTGGTCATGTCCCAGAATTCCTTCCAGGTGGTCGGCTTTGGCAGCCCGCCCAGATTTGCGGTATTCACCACAAAGCCGGTGCTGCCCCAGTTCCGGGGAACGGCATAGACCACCCCATTGACCGTGCCGGCATCGGCAAAGCGCGCCTCGAAGCTGGCCGGGTCGTAGTTCGGCAGCTTCGACAGGTCCAGAGGCTCGATCAGGTCTTCCTCGACATAGGTCGTGATCGTGTAGTTCGTGGGCACGAAGAGATCCCAGCCCGAACCGCCGGCCTGAAGCTTTGCCAGCATCTCTTCGTTCGAGCCGAAGACGTTCAGGTCGACCGCAGCCCCGGTTTCCGCGGCGAAGGCGTCAAAATTGGCCGGATCGTGGTAGTTCGGCCAGCTTGCCACCACCACCCGGTCGCCGATCGAGCCCTGGGCATAGGCGGCAGAGCGCAGTCCCGGCATTGCGCTGCCCAGCACGCTGGTAGCCAACCCGAGGCCAGTCACGCCCAGGAAATGCCGCCGCGTCACCGAGCCCCTCTTGTAGCGCCAGAGCTCCTCCATGAACTTTTCCCGCGAGAGGAAGTCATTCCGGTCTGTCATGGTCATTCTCCCAGTTGGTCCTTGTGGTCGTTCAGTCGTCTCCAAGGATCAGCGCAGCCCCGTCCTGCCAAGAGGCAAGCGCCTGATCCCCCGGTTCAAACTCGCCTTCGATGGCTTCGGCCTGGCGTGAAACCAGCACGAGGAACTCGCCGAGATCGGTATTTCTGACGAGGTATTCGGTGTGTTCTCCGAGGAAGATCCGGTTGATCACCGTCACCGGCAGGGTGTTGCCGCCCGCGCCTTTGCGATGCAGCGCGATCTGTTCGGGGCGCAGGCTGGCCGAGGCAGTCTGGCCCATGGCGATCTCTACCGGGGCGCCTCCCGCGATGAGATGCCCACCGGCCGCGGCAAGCTCGGTCCGCCCCGCCTCAACCGCCGTGACACGACCGGAGAAGAAATTCGACTTGCCCACGAAATCGGCGACATAGCGGCTTGCCGGTCGGTCATAGAGCTTACGCGGGCTGCCCATCTGCACGATCCGGCCGCTCCGCATGATGCAGACCCGATCCGACATCGACAGCGCCTCTTCCTGATCATGAGTGACAAGGATGAAGGTGATCCCCAGGCTGCGTTGCAGGGTTTGAAGCTCGATCTGCATGTCGCGGCGCAGTTTCTTGTCCAGCGCCGCCATCGGCTCGTCCAGAAGCAGAAGCTTGGGCTGGTTGATGATCGCCCGGGCCAGCGCCACGCGCTGCTGCTGGCCTCCCGACATCTCCCAGATCCTGCGCGGACCGAAGCCGGGCAGGCGCACCGTCTCCAGTGCCCGATCGACAGCGCGGGCAATCTCGCCCTCGGCCGGGCGCGGGCGGCGCTGGCGCAGGCCGTAGGCGATGTTCTGGGCCACCGTCAGGTGCGGAAACAGCGCGTAGTGCTGAAACACCATGTTCACCGGGCGGCGGTGCGGCGGCACCTCGTTGACCCGCTGCCCGTCCAGAAGAATGTCGCCCGAGGTCGGCGCCTCGAACCCGGCCAGCATCCGCAACGCCGTCGTCTTGCCGCAGCCGGAGGGGCCAAGAAAGGACAGGAACTCCCCCCTGCGGATCGACAGATTCAGACCATCGGCCGCGACGACCGCCCCATAGTGCTTGCTGGCTTCGCGAAGCTCGGCGATCGGGGCATCTTCGGTTTCGGAGGAAGGTTTCAGGTTGCTTTCCATCACGCGGAGTATATGCCTTGATTTGATCGTCAGCGTAGAAACGGTGCTGTTCGATGTATATACCACAAATTGCATATATGGTTGGTGGAGGAGCGCAGGGTGGATAGGGCGAGTCTCCTGTCAAGGACCGGCAGCCTGATCGCAGCCCTCGGGACCGATGGCTTCGCCCCGGCCCTGACCTGCCTTCTGCAGGCCATTGCGCCCTATACCTATACCGTGATCTTCGGCCTCAGCGGCTCTGCCCGGCCGCTGGACCTGCACGATGATTTCCCTGCATCCAAGCGGCGTATCTTTGTCACTGACTATCAGGAGGGTCCCTATCTGCTCGACCCGTTCTTCCTCGCGGCGACGCGCCCGGTTCCGGCCGGCCTGTACCGGATGCGCGACCTGGCGCCCGACCGCTTTTATCAGGGCGAGTATTTCCGCAACTACTACATCCAGACCGGACTTGCCGAAGAGATCGGCTTCTTCGTCGACATACCTGATGGCGCAATGGTGGTGCTGTCGCTGATGCGCGACGAAAGACCGTTTTCCACGCGCGAGATGAAGTCACTGGAAGAGGTCCGGCCCGTGGTAGAGGCTGGCATCCGCCGGCATTGGGCCGATCTGCCGTCGCGTTTCGATCTTTCGTTCCGGGACCGGCATGGCCTGGTCATCGAAACCGAGATCGAAAGGTCGTTCCACAGTTTCGGGGACGGCATCCTGACCGCGCGCGAGCGTGAGATTGTCGAGCACACGCTGAAGGGCCATTCCGCCGAAGCGGTCGGACGCATTCTGGGAATCTCACCGGGAACGGTCCGCATCCATCGGCGCAACATCTATTCGAAACTGCGCATCAGCTCGCAGGGCGAGTTGTTCTCGCGCTTCATCCAGACGCTCAGTCGGCTGTGACCCGCCGCGCCCTCTCGGTGCTGAAGCTGCCGTTCGACCACGCCATCGACAACGGCCAGCTCTTCACCAACGCCGCGCAGGGTGCCTGCGTGGCCGAGCGCGAGGATCTCCTCATACATCCGGATCAGGGTCAGCCGTTCCCACGACGGCTTGCCTTCGTCGCCTGGCAGAAACCGATCGAGATGCTCCCGCCACGGACCGATCCGCGGTCGCGGCTGATGTCCGCGCTGATAGCTGCCCAAGCGGTGCAGTTCTTGACAGTTTCAGTGCGTTTCCGGTAACTGGAGCCATGGGGATCCGCGAGCTCCCCACGAGGCGCCAGCCGAAGATCGTGTTCCTGTTCAACCCCGGCGACGGAGGAACGCACATGCCTGCGCCCAATGCCATTTCATCCGACAAGCTTGTCCGCATCATCGGGACCCCCCGCGCGCCGCTTCTGCTCGACGTGCGGTCCGAGGACGATTTCGCCGCCGATCCGCGGTTGCTCCCTGGCGCCAACCGGATCGACGACCAGGCGCTCGCCGCCCTCGCGCCACAACTCGGCGGCCAGCCGTCGATCGCCGTCTGTCAGGCCGGCCACCGCCGCAGTCAGGGCACGGCCGCCTGGCTTCGCGCCGAAGGCTGCCCGTCCGAGTATCTCGAAGGCGGGTTTGATGCCTGGCGGTCCGCCGGCCTGCCGCTGATCGATCCCTTGAGGCTGCCCGCGCGCGACGCGCAGGGCCGCACCATATGGGTCACGCGCTCGCGCCCCAAGATCGACCGCATCGCTTGCCCCTGGTTGATCCGGCGCTTTCTCGATCCTCGCGCGATCATCCTGTTCGTGGCGCCCGCCGAGGTGGTGGGCGTCGCCGAACGCTACAACGCGTCGCCCTTCGACACCGAAGGCGTGTTCTGGAGCCACCGGGATGATCTTTGCACCTTCGACGTGATGCTGGCCGAGTTCGGCTTGAACATTCCCGCCCTCGACCGTCTCGCGACCATTGTCCGCGGCGCCGATACCGCGCGGCTCGATCTTGCACCCGAGGCGGCCGGCCTGCTTGCCGCGTCGCTCGGCCTGTCGCGGATGTATTCCGACGATCTGGAGCAGTTGGAAGCCGGGATGCTGCTCTATGACGCCTTCTATCGCTGGGCGCGGGACGCGACCGACGAGACCCACAACTGGCCCACCAACAAGCCGAAGGCAGACTGATGCAGGACCGCGCATACCCCACGCTGGCTGCGGCCACCCGCATCTGGGCCCGCATCGGCATGCTGAGCTTCGGCGGTCCGGCGGGGCAGATCGCACTCATGCACCGGATCCTGGTCGAGGATGAGCGCTGGCTGGGCGAGAAGCGGTTCCTGCATGCGCTGAACTACTGCATGCTGCTGCCGGGGCCCGAGGCGATGCAGCTTGCCGTCTATGTCGGTTGGCTGATGCATCGCACGCTCGGCGGCATCATCGCGGGCCTGCTGTTCGTGATGCCGGGCGTCGTGGCGATCATGGCGCTGAGCTGGATCTACGCGCTTTACGGCAATGTCGGCCCGGTCGAGGCGCTGTTTTTCGGGCTCAAGGCCGCGGTCCTGGCGATCGTCGTGCAGGCGGTCATCCGGATCGGATTCCGCGCCCTGAAGAACGGCGCGATGATCGCCATCGCCGCGGCATCCTTCGTGGCGATCTTCGGTTTCGCCGTGCCGTTCCCGCTGATCATTCTGGTCGCCGGCCTGATCGGGTTCTTCGGTGCCCGGGCGGGCCTGCCTGCGTTCCACGGCGGCGGCGGACACGGCAAGGTCGGCAAGGTGCAGGTCGATGACGCCGACACCCTGCTGGGCGAGGAGTCGCCGGATCACACGCAGGTCAACCGCGCCTGGGCCTTTCGCATGTCGATGGTGCTTCTCGTGCTCTGGCTGGCGCCGGTGGCCCTGCTGTTCGCCGTGCTCGGTCCGGCCAATGTCTTTGCCCAGATCGCCGGGTTCTTCAGCGTCATGGCGGTGGTGACCTTCGGCGGCGCCTATGCGGTGCTGGCCTATGTCGCGCAGGAGGCGGTGCAGAACTACGGCTGGCTCGCCCCGGGCGAGATGCTGGACGGGCTCGGCATGGCAGAGACCACGCCGGGGCCCTTGATCATGGTGACGCAGTTCGTCGGCTTCATGGGCGCCTTTCGCGATGCGGGCGGGTTGTCGCCGCTGATGGCGGGGACGCTTGGCGGGCTTCTGACAACCTGGGTCACCTTCACGCCCTGTTTCCTGTGGATATTCCTTGGCGCCCCGTTCATCGAACGCCTGCGCGACAACCGGGTGCTGACGGCGGCGCTGACGGCGATCACCGCCGCCGTGGTCGGTGTCATCCTGAACCTCGCGGTCTGGTTCGGTCTGCATGTGGCCTTCGACGAGGTGCGAACCGTCACATCCTTCGGCCTTGACCTCGACGTGCCGGTCTGGGCCACGCTGAACCTGGCGGCCGCGGTGCTGGTGCTGGCGGCCCTTGTCGCGGTGTTCCGTTTCAGGCTTGGCACAGTGACGGTCCTTGCAGGCAGTGCCCTGGCCGGGATGGCATTTGCGTTTCTAGGCCTGACTTGAAACCGGGCCCGGGGGCGAAGACGGTCATCTTCTGACAGCCGGCCGGTTCGCCACGATCAGGGTGGCCTGCCTGATCGTCGAAACCGCCGGTGGCGATGGCCCCGATCCCCCTTGGGTTCTGCGTGTCCCGACAGACCGCGGGTCACGCCGCGGTAAAGTCCCGCACGAAATCGCTGGCGGGTTTCGCGCGGATCTCGGCGGGCTTGCCGACTTGTTCGATGCGCCCCATCGACATGACGACGACCAGATCGGCAAGCTCCATCGCTTCCTCCTGGTCGTGGGTGACGAAAACCGTGGTCAGGCCGGTGCGGTCGTGGATTTCGCGCAGGCCCTGGCGCAGTTCCTTGCGCACCTTGGCGTCGAGCGCGCCGAAGGGTTCGTCGAGCAGCAGCATCCTGGGCTCGATCGCCAGTGCGCGGGCCAGCGCCACGCGCTGGCGCTGACCGCCCGAAAGCTGGCTGGGATAGCGCGCGCCGATGTCGGGCAACTGGATCAGGTCCAGCAGCCGGCTCACCCGGCGGGTGATCTCGGCATCGGTCGGGCGTTCGCGGCGTTTGCGGGCGCGCAGCCCGTAGGCCACGTTCTCGAACACCGTCATGTGCTTGAAAAGCGCGTAATGCTGGAAGACGAAGCCGGCGCGGCGTTCCTGCACCGTCAGTCCGGTCGCGTCCGCCCCGTCGAAAAGCACCCGCCCCGAGGTCGGGAATTCAAGACCGCCGAGGATGCGCAGCAGCGTGGTCTTGCCCGAGCCGGAGGGGCCAAGAAGTGCGATCAGCGCGCCCGACGGGATGGCGAGCGAGACCGGGTGCAACGCCCGTTCGGTGCCGAATTCCTTTGCCAGTTCCTCGATCTCGATGTTCATGGGATGGCTCCTTTCAATGACGCCGCGTGGCTGCCAGCAGGTCGGCATGGCGCCATTCGAGCAGGGATTTCAGGGTCAGCGTGACCAGCGCCAGAAGGGCGAGGACCGCGGCCAGCGAGAAGGCCGCGACCGAGAGGTATTCGTTGTAAAGCATCTCGATCATGATCGGCATGGTCGTCGTCTCGCCGCGGATCTTGCCCGAGATGACCGCGACCGCGCCGAACTCGCCCATGGCGCGGGCATTGCACAAGAGCACGCCGTAAAGCAGCGCCCAGCGGATATTGGGCAGGGTGACGGTGAAGAAGGTGCGCCAGCCAGAAGCGCCCAGCGTCAGCGCCGCCTCTTCCTCGGCCCGGCCCTGTTCGATCATCACCGGGATCAGTTCGCGCGCGACAAAGGGAAAGGTCACGAACATGGTGGCCAGAACAATGCCGGGGAAGGCGAAGACGATCCGCAGATCGTTGGCCACCAGCCAGGCCCCGAGCGACGAGTTGACCCCGAAGAGCAGCACCAGCGCCAGACCGGCGACCACCGGCGAGACCGAGAACGGCAGGTCGATCAGGGTTATCAGGAAGGCCTTGCCGCGAAAGTCGAACTTGGTGATCGCCCAGGCGGCGGCGATGCCGAAGACCGCGTTCAGGGGCACGGCAATGGCCGCCACGATCAGCGTGAGCCGGATGGCAGAGCGCGCATCGGGCGAGGCGAGCGAGGCGACCGCGGCTGCCCAGCCGCGTGACAGCGCCTCGGCGAAGACGGCAATCAGCGGCGCGAAGAGAAGTACCGCGATAAGCGCCATGGTCACACCGATGAGAACCCCGCGCGTCAGTCGCGGTTCGGTGGTCACCGATTCCGCCCGGATGAATGTAATGTCAGACAAGGCCGATCCTCCGCCTGCTCCAGATTTGCACGAGGTTGATCGCCAGCAACATTGCGAAGGAAATCAGCAGCATGGCGATGCCGATCGCGGCGGCGGCGTCGTAATTGTATTCCTCCAGCCGGATCACGATTAGCAATGGCGCGATCTCGGTCAGGTTCGGGATATTGCCCGCGATGAAGATGACCGAGCCGTATTCGCCGACCGACCGCGCCAGTGCCAGCGCGAACCCGGTCAGGGCCGCAGGCGCAAGCGTCGGCAGGACCACCCGGCGCAGGGTATAGGCGCGGCGCGCGCCCAAAGTGGCACTGACCTCCTCGACCTCGCGGTCAAGCTCTTCGATCACCGGCTGCACGGTGCGCACCACGAAAGGCAGCCCGATGAAGATGAGCGCCATCCAGATGCCCGCCTCGGTATAGGCGACCTTGATCCCCAAGGGCGCCAGCATCTGCCCGAAGACGCCATTGGGCGCATAAAGGGCCGTCAGCGCGATGCCCGCCACCGCCGTCGGCAGGGCGAAGGGCAGATCGACCGCGGCGTCGACAAAACGCCGCCCCCAGAACCGATAGCGCACCAGCACCCAGGCCAGCACCAGACCGAACACCAGATTGAAGAGCGAGGCAGCGAGTGCCGCGCGAAACGACAGCGACAGCGCCGACCAGATGCGGCGCGAATTGACCATGCCCCACAGTTCACCGGGACCGATCATCAGACCTCGGCCCAGAAGCGTCCCGATCGGCAGCAGGACCACGATCGACAGAACCGCCACCATGACCCCGAAACTCAGCCCAAACCCCGGCAGGGGTGAGGGCGAGCGAAGGATGCTCGCCCTCATGGCCTACTCCGAATAAATCTGGTCGAAGATGCCGCCTTCGCCGAAATACTCGGGCTGCACCTTGGGCCAGCCGCCGAAATCGGCGATGCTGACCAGGTTCACCTCGGGAAAGCGTGCGGCATCTTCGGGGGCTGCGGCGGACGTGTCCCAGGCGCGGTAGAAATGCTTGAGCGCGAGTGCCTGCGCCTCGGGGCTGTAGAGATGTGCAAGATAGGCCTCGGCCGCCTTGCGCTGTTCGTCCGAGGTGATGTTGCCATCGACCAGCGTCACCGGCGGCTCGGCCAGGATCGAAACCGAGGGCACGACGATGTCGAACGCATCCTCGCCCAGTTCCTTGAGCGCGAGGAAGGCCTCGTTCTCCCAGGCCAGAAGCACGTCGCCAATGCCGCGTTGGGTGAAGGTGGTGGTCGATCCGCGCGCGCCGGTGTCGAGCACGGGCACGTTCTTGTAGAGCTTGCCGACGAACTCGGCCGGATCGAGCCCGTTCTTTTCGGCATAGCCCCATGCCGCGAGGAAGTTCCAGCGCGCGCCACCGGAGGTCTTGGGGTTGGGGGTGACAACCGCCACGCCCTCGCCGATCAGGTCACCCCAGTCCTTGATGCCCTTGGGGTTGCCGTCGCGCACCAGGAACACGATGGTCGAGGTATAGGGCGCGGAATTGTGCGGCAGGCGCAATTGCCAGTCGGCGGGAAGCTTGCCGGTGCCTTCCGCAATCTTGTCGATATCGGCCGAGAGCGCCAGCGTCACCACCGTCGCCTCCAGCCCGTCGATCACCGCGCGCGCCTGTGCACCCGCGCCGCCATGCGATTGCTGGACGGTGACCGGGGCATTGCCCTGCGCGGCCCACCATTCGTTGAACAGATCGTTGTATTCGCGGTAGAATTCGCGGGTCGGGTCGTAGGAGACGTTGAGGATCTCGATGCTCTCCTGTGCCCGGGCGGGGCCGGTGGCACCGAAGGCCAACCCGATGGCAGCGACGGCTGCAAGCAGCCCGCCCCGCCAGTGCGTCGTGGCCAGCGCCTGTTGCCAGGCCGGGATCCCGGGCCCGTCGACCGCGGCGGATGTCACCGGCCGACCGGTCAGGCGGGCGCCGGCGCCGTCGGTGTCGATTTCGATCCGCCCGTCGCCGAGACTTCGGACGAAGGTGCCCTGGGCGAGCGCATGAGCGCCGATCTGGATGGTGCGATACATCGGATTTCCTCTGCTGATCCCTGACGAACTCTGGTGCCAGGCGGGCGGGGCAGCGGTTCGGGAAGGCCGTTCAACTGACCGAAGGCCTGCCCGGGGTGCCGCCAGCGCCGCCTGACATCTAAATATCGACAGAGTTACTCGTGATTTGCAAAGGAAAAATCACGCTCTTTCAAGTCGTGATTGTGGAAGATCATTCTTCCCCGGCCGGTTCCGGCAAGGCGAAACGCTCGATGGGGCGGGCATCCTGCATGAGATCGGCGAGTGTCAGCGATTCGATCATCAGGATGTAGGTGGCATAAAAGCCGCCAAAGACCGCGCGGACGCGGCAGGTCTTCTCGTCCTTGCAGTCGTCGCAACGCCGGTAGGCCTTGCGCGACAGGCAAGGCAGCGGCGCCATCGGCCCGTCGATCAGCCGCAACACCTCGGCAAGCGAAATCCGCCTCGGTTCCTTGATCAGCTCATATCCGCCCTTCCGGCCGCGGCGACTGCCGATCAGCCCGGCCCGCTTCAGATCCAGCAGGATATGTTCGAGAAACCGCTTGGGCGCGCCCGACCGCTCTGCAACCTCTTCGATGCGCAGGGCTTCGGCATCGGCCGCCTTCTCGTCGGCAAGGGCCATGAGTGCCTTGAGCGCGTATTTGGTCTTGTGGGTGATCATCGGCGCAGGCTGCCCTTGTAAAGTGCGATCAACAAGGTCGACTTTATCAGGATCGCGGCGGAAGGCGAGCCTGAACGCATATACACGATAAACATGATCGACATTATGCGAAAATGTGCCATGCTCGCCGCGACTCGCTTGAAATCGCCGGGCATGTCCCAAAGGAGGCGCGATGACGTTCGACCGGATCGACCTGAAGATCCTTGATCTTTTGCAAAAGGACGCGACCATGCCCGTCGCCCGCATCGCCGACCGGGTCGGGCTGTCGCAGACCCCCTGCTGGAAGCGCATCCAGAAGCATGAGGAGGCAGGGGTGATCCGCTCTCGGGTGGCGCTTCTCGACGCGCGGGCCTTCGGCATGTCCCTGACCGCCTTCGTCATGGTCGAAGCCGTCGAGCACACGGCGGAATGGCGGACAGGCTTCCTTGCCGCCGTCGAAAGCCTGGAGCCGGTCCGCGATATCTACCGCCTTGCCGGAAACTACGACTACCTGCTGCGCGTGGTGGTGGCCGACATGGCGGCCTTCGACCGGTTCTACGAGGATCTGACCGCCAGCATCAGATTGCGCAGCGTGAACTCGGCCTTCGCGCTGGAAGCGGTTCGCACCACGACGGCCTTGCCGCTGGCGGCCCTTCTGGCGGTATCGTGACAATCTGGCGCGCCGCCCTGTCCGTTCAGGTGGCAAGGTGTTCAAGCGGAAGGCGCACCCGAGCCTCGAAGCCATCCGCAGCGCCGGATCTGGGCGAGGCGAGCGTCAGCACGGCTCCGGTCCGTCTGGCGATGGCGGCCGCGATGAAGAGGCCAAGGCCGCTGCCCTGCGCCAAGGGATCGCCGCGCTGAAACCGCTCGGTCAGCCGGGCAAGGCGGTCCGGGGGCACGACCGGCCCGTCATTGGCGACGATCAACTCGCCCCCGGCCGTCAGCGTCACAGCGACCGGCCGCCCCGGGCTGCCATGGCGCAGCGCATTCTCCACAAGGTTGCGACACAGGATGCCAAGCGCATCGGGATCGAGCGGCGACAGCACCGGCGCTGCGGGCAGGCGCAGCGCGATGTCCGGCGTATCCGTCCCGCGTGCCATGTCCTCGATCACGATCCGCACCGCGATCCGCAGGTCGGATGGATGGTCCGACTGCAATCGCCCGCCCTCGGCGCGCGCAAGCTGCATCAGGCGCTCGGTCCGGCGGGTCAGCCGCTTCAGCGTCTCTTCGATATCGCGCGCCCGCGCGGCGGCCGCCGCATCGGCGGTTTCCGACCTCAGGCGCTGGGCCTGCGCGATTGCGCCGGCCAGCGGCGTGCGCAATTCGTGCGCGGCATTGGCGGCAAAGCTCCGCTCTGCCTCGAAGGCCTCGCGCAGCCTTGAAAGCAGGCTGTTCAAGGTCTCGGCCAGCGGTCGGATTTCCAGGGGCAACTCGTCGGTTGGCACCGCCGAGAGATCCTGCGCATTGCGCGCCCCCAGAGTTTCGCGGAACCGACGCAGGGGATCAAGGCTCAGGCGGACGGCAAACACGATCGCCAGCAGCGCGACCGGAATGACGATCAGCAGCGGCAGGCCGAGGCCGAACTGAATCTCGCGCGCGACCGATGCGCGATGATCGAGCGGTTCGGCGACGGTGATGCGGATCGTCCCCTGCAGGGCCGCGTCGCTGTAAAGCCGATGGGTCGTGGTCTGGCGAAATCCCGGCCCGTCGTAGGGCGGGAAGGTGGCCGGATCGGCGGCATGGGATTGCAGCAGGATACGCGCCTCGGCATCGCGCACCACATAGGTGAAGAACTCGTCATGCGCGCGGATCGGCGCAAGCCGTTGCGTCACCCCCTGATCCTCGCGCCCGACGATATCGGTCACGGCCAGCGGCAGGATGCGCTCCGCGGTCTCTCGCAGGGCGCTGTCGAAAACCTCGTCCATCTCGTCGCGGACGATCACGGCGGTGATCGTCGCGGCGGCGAGCCAGAGGACCGTCAGCACCAGGCCGAGCGACAGGCCGAGCCGCGCCTGAAGGCTGGCGGGCCACCTCATGGCCTGCCCAGCCGGTAGCCCATGCCGCGCTCGGTCTCGATCACCGCGCTTCCCAGTTTCTTGCGCAGCCGGCTGACATGGACCTCGATGGTGTTGCTCTCGACTTCCGTCTCGAAGGCATAAAGCTTTTCCTCCAGTTGCGCCTTGGACAGAAGCTGACCGGGGCGCGACAGGAAGGCCTCGAACAGCGCCCATTCGCGCGCCGTCAGCTGGACCGGCCTCCCATCGCGGTGGATGCTGCGCGCGGCAAGGTCGATCTCCAGCGGCCCGTGGCTGACGATCGGGTTCGGGTTGCCGCTGTAGCGCCGCGCGACCGAGCCGATCCGGGCCGACAACTCGGCCAGGTCGAAGGGTTTCACCAGGTAGTCGTCGGCCCCTGCGTTCAGCCCCTCTATCCGGTCCGACACCTGGTCGAGCGCGGTCAGGATGATGACCGGCGTCACGTCGCCCCGCGCGCGCAGGCGCTTCAGGAACCCGATGCCGCGACCATCGGGCAGCATCAGGTCAAGCAGGATCAGGTCGTAGGACGTGGCGCCCAGTGCGTCGCCCGCCGCATCCAGCCGTGTGACCCAGTCCACCGACTGGCCGTCGCCGGCGATCTGGTCGCGCACCGCGGCGCCCAGAACCGTGTCGTCCTCGATCAGCAGGATGCGCATGGCTGGTCCCGTTTCCTTCCCCGATGACCCTCGATGATCCGCCGGGCTGACGCGAAGCTGAAGCGGGCCTGCGCGCCGCTTCAGGCTGTCGTCAGCTTCGCCGCGCATGACATGCATCAAGATGGCCGCATCAAGGAGTTTGGCCGATGAAGAAGACATTGACAATTCTTGGCTTTCTCGCGGTCTTGCCGGCGGGCATGGCCCTGGCCGACGATGACTGCTTCGTGCCGATGGCCGACTGGCAGCCGCGGGATGCCGTTCAGCGCCTGGCCGACGACAAGGGCTGGACCGTGCGCCGCATCAAGATCGACGATGGCTGCTACGAGATCGACGGTCGCGACGCCGAGGGGCGCCGGATCGAGGTGACGGTCCATCCCGCCACGCTGCGGGTGATCGAGGTCGAATACGAGGACGACGACGATCGGCCGATCCGGAAGCGCGGGACCGGCAGCGATGACTGATATCGTTGACCGCCCAGAGGGCGCCGGCCGGGCGCCGGGCCGTCGGTCTGCAAACGGGAGGCCCGCCAACCGGGGGTCCGCCAACTGGGCTCCCGCAAACTGGGCTCCTGCCGCGGACAGTATCCTGAATTCGACGGGGCCCTTCGGGGTGATGCTGACCTGCATGCTGGTCGGCATGCTCGGGCTTGTCACTTACGCGCCCTACGGGTTTGACGCGGCCTTCGGCATTGCCGTCGGGGCCGCGGCCGTCGTCGCGATGAGCCTGACCCTGATCCTTGCCGCACGCCCGCGCCTGCTGGAGCCGTTGTTCGGCGGTCTCGACAAGATGTACCGGGTTCACAAGTGGCTGGGCATTTCGGCGCTGATCCTGATGATCCTGCACGATCAGGTCGAGCCCGACTTCGAGCGCTCGGTCCGCGAGACCGGGCTGGGCGAACTAGCCAGCGAGGCGGGCGAGATTGCCTTCAACGCGCTGCTTGCGCTGATCGCGATCAGCTGGTTCCGGCGGTTGCCGCTGATCCGGCTGGAGATCCCCTATCAGCTCTGGCGCTTCAGCCATCGCTTCATGGGCGTCCTGTTCGCCATCATCGTGTTTCACCAGTTCTTCGTCGATCTGCCGGCCGGGGTCGATCCGACGCTGGGGCTGCTACTGAACGGTTTCGGCCTCGCCGGCGTGGCTGCCTGGGTCCATACCGAATTCGTCGCCCCGCGCCTGCGGCGCCGGGAGTTCACGGTCAGCGGCATCAGCCGGCAGGGCGATACCACCACGGTGACGCTTTGCCCCGTGGGGCGGGCGATGCGCTGGCGGCCGGGGCAGTTCGCCTTTGTCCGCGCGCCCGAGGCAGGATTGTCCGAGCCGCATCCCTTCACCATTGCCGGCGCACCGCGCGCGGATGGCACGCTGAGCCTGTCGATCCGGGCGCTTGGCGGCTGGACCCGGCGCCTGCCCGACGCGCTGCGCGAGGGGATGAGCGTGCAGCTCGAAGGCCCCTATGGGCGGTTCGACTTCCGCAAGGGCGGGGCAAGGCAGATCTGGCTGGCGGGCGGTATCGGCATCACGCCGTTCCTTGCCTGGGCCGAGAGCCTGACCGAGGCAGAGCGGCGCGCCATCCACCTTGTCCATTGTGTCCGCACGCCCGAAGAGGCGATCGGGTCGGAGATCCTGAAGGCAGCGGCCGGGCGCAACCCGCGGTTCAGCTATCAGGTGGTCGTGACCGCGCGCGATGGTCGCCTGACGGCCGAGCGGCTGATCGGGTCGACGCCTTTTACCGTCAGCGATGCCGATCTGTGGTTCTGCGGCCCGACCGGCCTGAAGGACGGGATCCTCAAGCGGCTGAAGGCGCTGGGCCAGGCACCGCGACGGGTGCGCTTCGAGCATTTCGAATTTGCCTGAGGCAGGGCCCGTCAGCCTGGCGCGCAGGGCTGGCACTGTCCCGCGCCCCCCCTTCCGGCCCCACCTTTCCTTCGGGGCCTTTTCTTCCTGACGGCAAGCTGAAGCGGGAATCGCCGGGCCGTCAGCAAGCCCTCAGGTCGGAGCCGCAGATTGATCCGAGCAGTCCAAAGGAGACCCCGCCATGCGCAAGACCCTCACGCTTCTCGTCGCCTCCACGGCGTTGACCGCCGCCATCGGCTGGCCCGTCTGGAGCGCGATGCACACGCCCGAAGGCGGCAGCCCGCGACCCTTTGCGGCGCTCTTCAAGGACGGCGCGCGGGCGCTGCCCTTCGTCCTTGCAAGCGACGATGACGACGATGACGACCGCAGCTATCGCAAGGGGGCGCGGCGTGGTCACGATGACGACGATGATTGCGACGACGACGACTGCGACGACGATGACGATGATGATGATGATGATGATGACGACGACGGCCGCCGCCGCGGTGGGGTCGGCAATCCCGCGCCCGCCGTCACCGTCGCGCCGCCGCAGAACGGGCTTTTCGGAACCGGCGCCCCGCCGCAGGTCCAGGTGAACTGAGTCTTGCTGCGACGCGGCGGAATTGTCCGCCTCGCGCGTCCTTCCCTCGACCATCAGTCCCGGAGACCTCACAAGATGAAATCGCTTCTCTCGACACTTGCGCTGACCACCGCGCTGACGCTTCCCGGCCTCGCCACGGCACGCCCGGTCACGCTCACCACGACCCTCAACACCTATGGCGGCGATGGCGCCTATCTCGCGCTTTACGTCACCGACGCCTCGGGCGCCTATGCGGGCAGCCTGTGGATGGCTGGCGGAAAGTCCAAATACTACAAGCACCTGACCGATTGGTACCGCGCCACGGGCGGCGACACCGGCCAGGTCAACGGCATCACCGGCGCCAGCGTTGGTGCGGGCCGGACGCTCAAGATCACGCTCGACCTTGCAGACGCGCTTTTTGACGCGGGCTATACGCTGCACGTCGACGCCGCCGTCGAGGACATGCGCGACAGCCCGGCCGAGGTTGCGGTGCCGTTGACGACGAAAGGCGCCGGAACGCCCCTGCGCGGGCGTCGCTACGTCGCCAGCGTCGCCTACGACATGTGAGGGGGCCATGATCCGCGCCCTGCATCGCTGGCCGGGTCTGCTGGCCCTGGCCCTGGTGACGGTGCTGGCGCTCAGCGGCGCGGCGCTGTCGGTCTTCCCCGCGGCCGAGCGGCTGGCCGCGCCGCAGGCCGGGGCGGGCCTGAGCGTCGCCACCCTCGCCTCCCGCATCCGGTCGGTCTATCCGGGCGTCGAGCAGATCCGCCGCGCGCCGTCGGGGCGGATCACCGCCTACTGGTTCGACCAGGGCGCGCCCGGTGCGGCCGTCATCGATCCCGCGACCGGGCAGGGCGTGGCCTCTGCCGATCCCGATCCGGTCCGTCGCTGGCTGACCAACCTGCACCGCTCGCTGTTTCTGGGGGACGGGGGCCGGATCGCCATGGCCATGGGGGCGGCAATGTTGCTGGTCCTGTCACTGTCCGGCGCGGCGCTGGTCGCGCGGCGGGCCGGTGGCTGGCGGCACTGGTTCGCGCGCTCGCGCGGGCCGCTGGCCGGGCGGCTGCATGTCGAGATCGCCCGGATCGCGGTGATCGGCCTTGTTTTCTCGTCTGCCACCGCCCTGTGGATGACCGCCTCCACCTTCGATCTCTTGCCCGACGGCGGCGCGGCGCCTGCCATGCCGGCCGAGGTCAGCGGTGAGGCAGGGTTCGCTCTCGATCAGATGGCCGTCTTGCGACAGACGCGCGTGACCGGGCTGCGCGAGCTGAGCTTTCCCTATCCGGGCGATACGACCGATGTCTTCACGCTGAAGACCGACCGGGGCACCGGCTATCTCGATCAGGGAAACGGGGCGCTCCTGGCCTGGGCCGACCTGACCGGGTGGGAGCGGGTCTCGGAAACCATCACCATGCTGCACACCGGACAGGGTGCTGCGACGCTCGGCCTCGTGCTCGGGTTGATGGCGCTTGGCGTGCCGGCGATGGGCGCGACAGGTGTGCTGACCTGGGCCGCCGGGCGGCGCGGACGGCCGCGCATCCGGGGCAATCAGGCCGCGGGGCGGGCCGAGACGATCCTGCTGGTCGGCAGCGAGGGCGGCAGCACCTGGGGATTCGCCGCGACGCTGCACGCCGCGCTGACACAGGCCGGGCAGAGCGTCCATGTCGGGCCGATGTCGGCCTTCGCACCAGACCGCTACGCCGCGGCCCGCCGGATCGTCCTGCTGGCCGCGACCTATGGCGACGGCGCGGCACCGGCCTCGGCCAGGGGCTTTCTCGACCGGCTGGCCGCCGCCGATCGTGCGCCCGGCGCGGCCCTTGCCGTGCTAGGCTTCGGCGATCGCGGCTTTGCCGACTACTGCGGCTTTGCCAGGGCCGTCGCGGCGGCGGCAAGGGCGAAGGGCTGGGACGAACTCCTGCCCTTCGACACGGTCGACTGCCAGTCGCCGCAGGATTTCGCGCGCTGGGGCCGCGCCCTTGGCCAGGCGCTGGGGATCGACCTGAGGCTTTCGCACCAGCCGGTTCAGCCGCGGACCGGGACGCTGACCCTGATCTCGCGCCGCGACTACGGCGCCGGGGTGCAGGCCCCGACCGCGATCCTGCGCTTTGCCCTGCCGCGTGTCCCGCTCTGGCAGCGGCTGACCGGGGCGGGCTTTGCCCGGTTCGAGGCCGGCGACCTGATCGGCATCCTGCCCGCGGGATCACCCCTGCCGCGCCTCTACTCGCTTGCCTCGGCGCGCCGCGACGGCTTCGTCGAGATCGTGGTCAGGAAGCATCCCGGCGGTCTTTGCTCGGGCCAGTTGACCGCGCTGGAACCGGGCGACACGGTGAGCGCCTTCCTGCGCCGCAATCCGGGGTTCCGGCCGGGCCGGGGCCGCGCGGCCCTGATCCTGATCGGGGCGGGAACCGGCATCGGGCCGCTGGCCGGGATCATCCGCGGCAATGCGCGACGGCCGATCCACCTTTTCTTCGGAATGCGCCACCCCGACAGTGACTTTCTCTATGACGCGGAACTGCCAGCCTGGCAGCAGGAGGGCCGTCTGGCCCGGCTGGTCACGGCGGTCTCGCGCGGGGCGCGGCCGCATTACGTCCAGGATGCGCTTGGCGGCGATGCGGCCGAAGTTGCCCGGCTGATCGCTGCCGGCGCGCGGGTGATGGTCTGCGGCGGCCGCGACATGGCCGCGGGCGTGGCCGATGCGCTGGCCGAGATCCTCGCGCCCGCCGGGATGACGCCGGCGACGCTGAAGGCAGAGGGGCGCTATGTCGAGGATGTCTATTGAGCCGGTGCGCCATGCGCTGAACGGCGCGACCATGGGCACGCGCTGGTCCGCGCTGTTCTTCGTGCGGCCGGGGTTCGACCCCGAGCCGGTCCGCGCCGCGCTGCAAGCGGCGGTGGACGAGGTGGATGCGCAGATGTCGACCTGGATGCCGGGCAGCGACCTGATGCAGCTGAACGCCGCGCCCGTGGGGGATGGGTCGCGGTGCCAGAAGGGCTGCGGGCGGTGCTGGCCCTGGGTCTGGCGATCGGTCGCGCCTCGGGCGGGGCCTTCGACATCGGCATGGGCGATGCGGTGACAGCCTGGGGTTTCGGGCCCGAGGCCGCCCTGCCGGGGCGTATCCGCAGCGCGATGGCGGCATCCCGCAGGCCGGCGCATGAGGTGCTGGAAATCGGGGCGGGCTGGGTCCGCAAGTCGGCGCCGCTTGTGCTTGACCTCAACGGCATCGCCAAGGGATACGGCGTGGACCGGCTGGCCGAGACGCTGCTGGACCACGGGATCGGCGCCGGCCTCGTCGGTATCGACGGCGAGATGCGCGCGCTCGGGCAGCGACCCGACGCGACGCCCTGGACCATCGCGGTCGAGGCGCCGGACCCCGAAGGCCGCGCGCCCCATTCCATCCTGACGCTGCACGATGCCGCCGTGGCGACCTCGGGCGATTATCGCCACTGGGTCGAGGTGCAGGGACGGCGCCTGTCGCATACGATGGATCCCGGCCGGGGCGCGCCGGTGCTGGCCTCGCCGGCCTCGGTCACCGTCGTCGCGCCAAGCTGTGCCGAGGCCGACGCCTGGGCAACCGCGCTGATGGTGCTGGGCCCCGACCGGGGTGCGACACTTGCGCGCGAACGCGGGCTCGACGCGCTGTTCCTGCTGCGCGATGATGACGGGCGCGCAAGGGGCGTCGGGGTCGGGCAGCTTCTGTCCGCAAAGCCCGCGGAAACCGACCCGGCCAAGGGGAATTGAGCGGCATGCACCACACCGGCAAGGACCGCTTCAAGACCGCCATCCTGCTGATCACCGTGGTCGCGCTGTTCACGGGTCTCGGCCTTTCCGTCGCCGGCAAGGGCGATATCGCGAAGATCGTCTGGCACATAGGGGTGTTGCCTGCCCTCGCCGCCCTTCTGGTCGAGATCCTGCGCAGCATCGGACGCGGCGAGGTCGGGCTTGATATCGTCGCGGCGCTGTCGATGACCGCGGCCCTGGTCTTCGGCGAGACGCTGGCGGCGGCGGTCGTCGCGGTGATGTATTCCGGCGGCACCTTTCTTGAAAGCTTCGCCGAAGGCCGCGCCCGGCGCGAGATGCATGGCCTCTTGTCCCGCGTCCCGAGAACCGCGACCCGGCACCGCAACGGCGGGCTTGATGAGGTTCCCCTTGACGAGATCGCGCCGGGCGACCGGCTGCTGATCCGGCAAGGCGACGTGGTGCCGGTGGATGGCACCACGGCATCCGACACCGCCTTCCTCGACACCTCGGCGCTGACCGGCGAGTCGTTGCCCCGGCGCCTGGCGCGCGGCGCCGAGGCGATGAGCGGATCGACCAACGCGGGCGAGGCCTTCGACCTGACCGCCACGCGCCGCGCGGCCGAAAGCACCTATGCCGGCATCGTCCGGCTGGTCGAGGCGGCGCAACGCTCCAAGGCGCCGATGTCGCGGCTGGCCGACCGCTGGTCGCTGGGCTTCCTGGCGGTCACCGTCGCCATTGCCTTCGCCGCCTGGTGGTTCACCGGCGACCCGATCCGGGCGGTCGCCGTGCTGGTCGTCGCCACACCCTGTCCGCTGATCCTGGCGGTTCCGGTGGCGCTGGTCGCAGGTCTGTCGCGGGCGGCGCATTTCGGCGTGCTGATCAAGGGCGCGGGGCCGCTTGAGACGATGGCGCGCATCCGCACGCTGATCCTTGACAAGACCGGCACCCTGACCGACGGGCGCCCGCAGATCGTGTCGATCGACAGCGCGGGCAGTCTGGGCGAAGACGAGATCCTGCGCCTTGCCGCAGCCCTTGATCAGGCGTCGAAACATCCGGTCGCGCAGGCCATCGTCGCCGCCGCGAAGGCGCGGGGCCTGACGCTGCCGGTGCCGTCGGAGGTGGCCGAGATTCCCGGCGAAGGGGTCCTGGGCAGCGTCGCTGGCCGCGCGGTCATCGTTGGCGGCGACGGTTTCGTCGCCAGCCGGGTCGGGCGGCCGTCCGGCGACCACCCGGCCATGGCCGCCGGATCGGTTCTTGTCGCCGTGGCGGTCGATGGCCATATGGCGGGGCATCTGGTGATGTCCGACCCGCTGCGCGAGGGCGCCGGCGCCATGCTGGCCGGGCTGCGAAACAAGGGGATCGGTCGCATCCTGCTTGCCACCGGCGACCGGACCGAGGTGGCAGAGCGGGTGACCGAAGGGCTTGGCCTTGACGGGCTGCGCGCCGGCCTGACCCCCGACCAGAAGGTCCTGCTGGTCCTGACCGAGCGCAAGAACGGCCCGGTGATGATGGTCGGCGACGGGGTGAACGACGCGCCCGCGCTGGCCGCCGCCGATGTCGGCGTCGCCATGGGCGCGCGCGGTGCCGCCGCCTCGGCCGAGGCTTCCGACGTGGTGCTGCTGGTCGACCGGATCGACCGGCTTGGCCCGGGGATCGAGATCGCGCGGGCCTCGCGGCGGATCGCCGTCGAAAGCGTCGTCGCCGGCATCGGCCTTTCGGTCCTCGGCATGATCGCGGCCGCCTTCGGCTACATCACCCCGGTGCAGGGCGCGCTGCTGCAAGAGGTGATCGACGTCGCCGTGATCCTGAACGCGCTGCGCGCCCTGCGGATCGCACCGCATGAGCCCGCAGCACCGGCCCCCCTGGCCACCGGTGCCTGAGGAGGCCCCAATTTTCGGGACACTGAGCTACGCCTGATCGACGGCTGAGAAGGACGGATCGAGTGGCTGGAAAGAGGAAGCGGTACAGCGCGGCGTTCAAGGCGAAGGTGGCGCTGGAGGCGATCAGTGCGCGGAGAGTAGCTCGGACTGCAAGATCGACCGGCATTACATCGCCCCCGGCAAGCCGACCCGGAATGCCTTCATCGAGAGCTTTAACAGGCTGCTGAAAAAGAAGCTTGGCCAGTGTCTGGCGGGGAAACTGTTCCCTTCCCACCATCCGATCCCGGCGCCGAGGGACGCGCCCGACCCTGGGGGGGCGCCTTGGGACGCTGGGGCTGCGGTGCTTTATCGCAACCAGACCACTCCAACCGTCGAGCAATTTGCATGGTTGCCATGCGCCCTCCCGCCGGGAGGGTCGGGCGCGGCCCGGGCTGGTCGCCCGGGCCCGGACTTGTGGGGGGCGTGGCGAGGAACGGTTTTCCGATTTGGTGGTTGAAAACGGATGGGTGCGTGACTTTTTCAACAGCCTGTTAACGGTCGGCTACGCGACGAGCTGCTGAACGAGACGCTATTCCCGTCCCTGCACCATGCCCGCGTCACGCTGGCGGCCTGGCGCACGGACTACCACACCGAAGCCCTCATTCCCGTATCGGCTGGCAAACGCCCGCCGTCTTCGCCCAGAGCTTGACCCCGCAACGGGGCCTGACGCTGCGCAACCCACAAAGCACCGCGCCAGCCCCCGTTGCTCAACCCGCCCATATGGGCAAAATCAAAACCCGGAGTCTCGCTCACGCTTGATAAAAGTCGGGGGCAACGTCAGCAGTAGTCCGGCGAGATGGCAGAACAGCAAGAGGTGATGCCGATGAAGCGCTCGGAAATCAATGCCATCAGTCAGCGGCAAGGGCGTTCTTTGCCACGCACCAGTTTTTTCTGCCGCCATGGGCTGACAGGTCGCATGATCAGTGGAAGCGGAATCCCGAACTCGCCCGCTGGTATCGCAGGCATCAGATGGGATGGGACATCACCGACTTCGGCTCGGGCAATTTCCTGACGCGTGGCCTGCTTCTGCTCTGCATTCGCAACGGTCGCCTGAACGATATCGGCGAGATCCCCCGGGTCGCTCCGGGTGATCACGCGCCAGACCTGGCGCATCGGCTGGCGCAGCCGCGCCACGGTCGAGAACCGGACGGAAAACATCCGGTGCCACGGCCGCATCGCCACCGCCATCGCAGAGCAGGATGCCGCAGGCGCCAGGGAAGCGATGCAAGAGTAATTCGATTCCGCGGTCAGCGTGCTTCTGGGTGCGGGGATCACCTGAGGTTGCGCTTGCGGGCAAGCCGGCGCTTGCGCCGCGGGCCGCGGCGAGCGGTTGCTTTCGCGGGATGCGGCACAAGACACATGCTGCACAACCGCATCGGCCCGCCCCTGCCCAGGGCGAACCGGACACGCGAGGCGGGACCCGCGGGCCATCCGGTTGTGGCGAGACCGGGATCACCGCCGGAACCGTCACGGCCCGGGCTCAGAAGTAGCTGCGCACCAGGGCGCCCGAGATCAGTGTCCAGCCGTCCGCAACGACGAAGAACGCCAGCTTGAAGGGCAGCGCGACGATCGCCGGCGGCACCATCATCATGCCCATCGACATCAGCACCGCCGAAACCACCAGATCGATGATCAGGAACGGCAGAAAGATCAGAAACCCGATCTCGAAGGCGCGGGCGACCTCGGACAGCATGAAGGACGGCACCAGAAGCGACAGCGGCGCCGCCGGATCCTGTGCCAGCGTGGCGGTCTCCGGGCGCAGTGCTGCGAGCGAGGTGAAGGTGCCGGCATCGGTGCGCGCCGCCATGAAGGTGCGAAACGGGGCGACGGCGCGGGCAAAGGCCTCGGGCAGATCGAGCGTGCCGGCGGCATAGGGCTGCACCCCCTCGGCCCAGGACGCAAGAAAGACCGGCTCCATGATGAACCAGGTCAGAAACAGCGCCAGCGAGACGATCAGCATGTTGGGCGGCGATTGCTGCAGCCCGATCGCCTGGCGCAGGATCGACAGAACGGTCACGATGAACGGAAAGCAGGTGACCATCACAGCCAGCCCCGGTGCCAGGCTGAGCACGGTGATCAGGCCGATCAGCAGCATCGACTGCCCGCCGAGACTGCCGCCGCCGCCCAGCGTCAGCGTCAGATCCTGTGCCGCCGCCGGCCCTGCCTGAACCAGCAGCAGGGCCAGAACGGCCGCGATCACCGGCGCGCGTCCCAATCGTCAGAACCCGCGACCGAGATCGACGACCTCGGTCAGCCGGACGGCAAGCTGACCGGCCGGCTCGCCGTCAAGCTCGGTCAGTTCACCCCGTGCGATCAGGCGGTCGCCGACATAAAGCTCGACCGGGTCATCGACCCGCCGGTCAAGCGGCAGCACCGCGTCACGGCGCAGCCGAAGCAGGTCGCGCACCAGCGGCCGGGCGCGGCCGACCGAGATCGTGATCTCGATCGGAACCTGGGTGAAGGGATTGTTCTCGGCCCGCTCCGGGCCCGGCTGGTCATCCATTCGCGATATCCCTTTCCTTTTCGATCTGGAAGAATGCCGAAACCGCGGCGGCGATGGTCGCGATCACCCCGTCGAGATCGACGCGCGATTCGGCGGCACCGAAGCGCAGATAGACCTGACCCTCGCCAAGCGAAGGCTCGCCGCAGAAGGTCATCGGGATGGCGGCCTGGCCGATCACGATCGCCTCGATCACCGCGCGGTTGGCCGGATTGGCGGTGACGGTGACCGGGGCGTCGGACAGGCCTTCGGCGACCGGGCGCAACTGTTCCAGCACCATCTGGCCCAGCGCCTCGCGGGCGATCGCCGGCAGCACCTTGGTCACCATGTCGTGCAACAATGGCTCCAGCGCCCGCAGCACATGGCTGCGCGCCTCGTGATAGCTGAAGGCCATGTCCTGAAGGTTGCGGCCAAGATCGGCGCGCAGTCGCGCCACCTCTTCGGTCTGCGCCGCTGCGGCATCGTCCCAGCCGGCGGTATAACCCTGCTCGAAGGCGGCAAGCCGGTTCTCCTCCAACTCGCCCCGCGCCAGTGTCACCGCGGCGCCCGATCCGTCGATATCCTCGAACACCTCGAGCCGGAGCGGACGCGACATCAGGCCTTCTCCTCTTCGGGGTCTTCCATCCAGTTGCGCAGGATCTCGACAGTTTCTTCCTGACGTTCGCTGATCAGGCGACGCAGCCGGGTGACCGGATCGGCGCCGTCCGTCCCGTCGGCCGAACCGGAAGCGCCACCTGCCGCGTCGCCGCCAGAGACCAGCGCCAGGCCTGCCGGGACATAGTCGCCGTCATCGATCTCGCCGGTCAGTGCCGCCGGAACCGCGCCCGGCGGAGCCGGCAGTTCGGCCAGCCGCGCCGGGCGCGTGGTCAGGACCGGGCGCACCACGAAAAGGCCGAGCACCAGGGTGACGATGGCCAGGACCGCAAGCTGGACCAACCGCATCACGTCGAGATGCAGCCCCGCCAGAAGCGGCGCGCCGGCGCTGCCGGCAAGTTCGGCGACCGGCTTGAAGGGCATTGACCTGATGGTGATGACATCGCCGCGCCCGGCGTCGAACCCGACCGCGGCGGCGACCAGATCCTGCAGGTCCTGCAACTCGGCCTCGCCCCGCGGCTGCTCGGTCAGGGCGCCGGCGGCATCGGCCACCTGCACCGCATCGACCAGAACCGCCACGGTCAGCCGGCGCACCGCTCCGGGGTTGCGCAACAGCTCGCGCGTGGTCTCCGACACCTCGAAGTTGGTCCGCTCGCGGGTTTCGCTCTTGTTGCTTTGCGACTGCCCGGCACTGCCGCCGGCATCGCCCGCAGGCAGGTTCGAGGCGACGGTCACCGCATTGCGGCCGCTGTCGCTGGCCGTCGTCGACTGTTCGAGCGTGTCGGTCGAGATCGCGACCCGACCCTCGGGATCAAAGCGCCGTTCGGTGATCGCCTCGCGCTCGGTCACGGTATCCACCGAAACCTCGACGATGGCATTGCCGTAGCCGACCCGCGCCTCGAGCAGCCGCTCGACGTTCTGGCGAAGTTGTCCGGCGCGGTCGGTTCCGGCCGGCGCCATCGCATCGTCGCCGGAAATCACCAGGCCGCTTTCGCCGTCGATCACCGACACGTCTTCGGGCGACATCCCCGAGACCGCCGAGGCCACCAGGAATTTCAGCGCCTTGGCCTGAACCGGAGAGAGGCCGCCTCCGGCAGTCGCGACGGCAACCGACGCGGTCGGGCGGCTGGTCGCGCGCAACCCTTGCGCCTGCGGCACGGCGACATGCACCCTGGCCGAGCGGATCATCGGCAGGGCGCCGATGGTGCGGGCCAGTTCCCCTTCCTTGGCGCGAAGATAGGCGGCGTCGAACATCTGCGACGTGGTGCCGAACCCGGACAGCGAATCCAGCAGCTCATAGCCCGCCGCGCTGTTGGCCGGCAGCCCCTCGGCGGCCAGTGTCATGCGCAGCGCGTCGCGGTCTGACGAGGGCACATAGATCGCCTCGCCGCGCACCTCATAGACGACGCCGCGCTGATCGAGCGCCGTCAGCACCTCACCGGCGCGGTTGCCGTCGAGCCCGGCATAAAGAAGCGCCATCGCCGGCCGCGATGCGACCCCACCCAGAGCCAGAACGGCCGCAAACATCGCCACCGTGGCCAGCGCGACGATCACCCGGCGCCGGGGGTCGAGGTTTAGCAAGACGGCCGTCAGCTGCTGCAACGCATTTCTCCGGTCTGCGGGCTTCTGCCCGATCGCTGCCGCCATGCTTCGTCGATCGCGCTTAACAATCGGTTAGTGCGATCGGGTTTAGAACGAAGCGGCAAGGAACCGATGGACGTGACATGGCCGAGACCGACGAATCAGACCCCGGACCCCCGCCGAAGCGCTCGAAGCTGCCGCTGATCCTTGGACTTGTCGCGATGCTCGGGCTGGGTGGCGGCGGATTCTTCGCGGTCTACAAGGGGCTTGTCTTCGGCCACCCGGAGGCCCCGGCAAGCCATGCCGAAGTCGCGGCGCTGCCCGATATCGCCTTCGTGCCGATCGACGCGATGGTGGTGCCCCTCGGCTCCGGGCGCTTTTTGCACTTCACCGCTCAGATCGAGGTCGCCAAGGCCTATCAGGCCGATGTCACGCTGCTCCTGCCGCGGGTTCTCGATGTGCTGAACGGCTATCTGCGCGCCGTCGCTGTTGCCGACCTCGAAGATCCCGCGGCCCTGGTGCGGCTGCGCGCCCAGATGCTGCGGCGCATCCAGATCGTCACCGGCGAAGGCCGGGCGCGCGACCTTCTGGTGACCGAATTCGTGATCAACTAGGGGACGGGGATGGAGCTTATCGCCGATATTCTGCTTGCGGCCGGGGCCTTCGGGGCCGGGCTTTACTGCCTTGTCCTGTCGCGAAGGCTGAAGGCGTTCAATCAGCTTGAAACCGGCATGGGCGGGGCCATCGCCACCCTGTCGGCCCAGGTCGACGATCTGACCCGGGTGCTTGGAACAGCACGGGAAACCGCCGCCGAATCGGGGCGCCGGCTGGACGAGATGACCGGCCGCGCCGAGGCGGCGGCGCGCAAGCTCGAGCTGATGCTGGCCGCGCTGCATGACCTGCCGGGGGACGACCGGCAGCACCCCGACGACCCCGGCGCAGCCGAGGACGGCAGTGGCCGGCGGATGCGCGTGCTGCGCCGACGCGGCGCGGCCGCAAGCGCGGAGGCAGCGACATGATCCGCACCGCACCACCGGCCGGGGCTGGCACCGTTGCAACCGGTCCGCGCCGGCCTGCGCGGCGCAGCCGGCAACGGGCCGGGCGCAGCGCGCTCATGGTGATCGCGCTGCTGCTCGGCGGATCGGGCCTCATGCGGATTGCCACCGGGGCCGGCCATGCTCTGGACAGCAGCGGCCAGGACGCGGCCGAGGCGGTCGCCGCGCCCGATCCCGCGGTCTGCGAGGGCGAGCCCGGCGCGCTGGTGTTGCTGGCCTCGCTGCGCGACCGCGAGGCGCGGCTGGCCGCGCGCGAGGCCGAGATCGCCGACCGCGCCCGGACCAACGAGCTGGCCAGCGCCGCCATCGACCGCAAGCTGGCCGATCTGGTCGCCGCCGAAGAGCGCCTTGCCGCATTGCTGACCCTTGCCGATGACGCCGCGGACGCGGATGTCGCGCGGCTGGTGACGGTCTACGAGAACATGAAGCCGAAGGACGCGGCCCCGCTTTTCGCCGAAATGGATCCGGATTTCGCCGCCGGCTTTCTTGCCCGCATGCGCCCCGATGCCGCCGCCGCGATCCTCGCCGGCCTCGACCCGAAGACCGGCTACACGATCAGCGCGCTTCTGGCCGGGCGCAACGCGACCGTTCCGAAAGAGTAGGCCCGAAAGACTGGAATCGCGACGGAATGTTAACGACCGCCTGCAAGGGTCGCAGCCGTGCCGCGGCGAAGGCCGGTTGAACGAGGGAGCCAGCATCAGATGATCGGAATCGTCGGCATCGTGATCATCTTCGTCATGGTCTTCGGCGGCTACATCGCCGCCGGCGGCAAGCTCGGGATCATCCTGAAAGCATTGCCCTTCGAGATGATCATGATCGGCGGTGCGGCACTCGGCGCCTTCGTGCTGTCCAACGACATGCCTGCGATCAAGCACACCGCCAAGGATATCGGCAAGGTCTTCAAGGGGCGGCGCTGGCAGCCGGACGACTACCGCGACCTTCTGTGCCTGCTCTTCGAGCTGATCCGCCTGGCCAGGCAGAACCCGGTCGCGATCGAGGAACATATCGAGGCGCCGGAAAGCTCGTCGATCTTCGGCAAATACCCGAAGATCCTCGCCAGCCACGAGGCGATCGAGATGATCTGCGACACGCTGCGCTCGGCCTCGATGAACTATGACGATCCGCATCAGGTCGAGGAGGTGCTGGAAAAGCAGCTCGAGGCGAACCTGCACCACGCCATGCACTCCAGCCACGCGCTTCAGTCGATCGCCGACGGGCTGCCCGCGCTCGGCATCGTCGCCGCGGTGCTCGGCGTGATCAAGACCATGGGCTCGATCGACCAGCCGCCCGAGATCCTCGGCAAGATGATCGGCGGTGCGCTGGTCGGCACCTTCCTCGGGGTCTTCCTCGCCTATGGCCTCGTCGGCCCCTTCTCGGTGCGGGTCAAGGCGGTGATCGAGGAGGACAGCCATTTCTTCAAGCTGATCCGCGAGGTTCTGGTCGCCAATCTGCACAACCACGCCGCCAATATCTGCATCGAGGTCGGACGCCAGAACACGCCGCACCACATCCGCCCGAGCTTTACCAGCCTGGAAGAGGCGCTGAAGGCGCTCAAGTCGGAGGCGGCCTGATGTGCGCCCGGTTCCCGCTGCGGTGCCGCGGCACCGCATGGCGGCTGCTGGCAACGCTGGGATTTCTGCTCTGGTCCGCGGCGGCATCGGCCGAGACGATCGTGCTGCGCTCGGGTGAACATGGCGGGTTCTCGCGGCTGGTTCTCGATGCCGCCGATCCGGGCGGCTGGACGCTGGGCCGGTCCGACGACGGCTATCTGTTGCGGCTTGACCGCGCCGGGACCGACTTCGACCTGTCCGGGGTTTACCGGCTGATTCCGCGCGACCGGCTGGCGATGATCGCGCCCGGGCCGGTTCCGGGGTCGCTGCGCTTGACGGTTCGCTGCGCTTGCCACGCCACGGCTTTCGAGACGAGCGGCGGCCGGATCGTCATCGACATCGCCGACGGCCCGCCACCGCCGGCTTCGCCATTCGAGCGGGATCTGGACGCTTCTGCAGCCCGCCCCGGCGGTGACGGGCCGGGGGCGGAACCGGTCTTTCCCGTCGCTTGGCTGCCCGCCCGGCCGGAGGGCCTCGCCGACCCGCGCCTTGGGCTTTTCCAGCGGGCCGCCGATGCCGCCCGGCCGGCCGCCCTGGCGGGCGACCCCGCCTTCGGCCCGGCGGGAGGCCCGGCCACCGTCCCGGCGGCCGTCCCGGCCGGCGATCCGCCGATGCAGCAGTCCCGGCCGGATCACTCCGCCGCGACGGATACCGCCGCATTGCCGCATCCGGCGTCGGGGCGAGGCGGAACCACGGCGCCGGCCGCTTCGCCGA